>NZ_JBSFLZ010000020.1:0-70816 GCF_053599315.1 Saccharopolyspora sp. NPDC000995 | reverse complement strand
GGACACCCGGCCGCGCCGGGTTTCCCGCAGCCTGGGCAGATCCCGCAGGCTGCTGCCGAAAAAGGACTTTCTCGAACGCCTTGGGGCGGCCGTGGCTGTCCTACGACTCGCCCGCGCGCAATGGGCCTCCCCTGGCGACGTAGCGGGGCCCCTGCGGGCCAGGCAGGATGGCGATGTCTCCTTCCAGGTCGGTGCGCAGCACTTTCGTGCCCGCGCGGGTTAGGTCATCGACGACGAACGGGCTCGGGTGGCCGTAGGTGTTGCCGTCTCCAACACTGATCACGGCTAGTCGTGGACGCACTGCTCGCAGGAAACGCGGTGTGGTGTAGCGGGATCCGTGGTGCGGCACCTTGAGCACGTCGGCTCGCAGATCCGCACCGGAGGACATGAGCCGCCCCTGGCCGGGCAGTTCGACGTCACCGGTGAGCAGGACGCGCCCGGCCGGTGTGGTCGCGAGCAGCACGATCGACGCGTCGTTGGCGTCGTCGGCCGTCTGCGTGCGGGCCAGCACTGGATCCGGGCCGAGCACGTCGAGGACCAGTCCCGGCCAGACCCCCCGCTGCCCGGACAGCAGCGGCACGACAGGAACCCGATGTGCGAGGGCATCTCTGGTCACGTCTTCCATCGCCCACGCTGGTTCTCGCAACGGGCCGATTGCGACCGCACCAACGGGGACCTTGCCCATCAGCGCGGCGAGCCCGCTGACGTGGTCGGCATGCAGGTGGGTAAGCACCGCCAGCGCTACTCGGCGAATGCCCAGCCGCTGCAGGCATTCCACAGCCCGCTGCGGATCCGGTCCGGTGTCGACCACCACGGCCTCGTGCTGGCCACCGGTGGCCAGCACCAGCCCATCTCCCTGGCCGACGTCGCAGGCCACCATGCTCCAGCCCGGCACCGGCCAGCCCGGCAGCATCGTGCGCACCGGCACCAGTACCAGTGCCGCGAGCAGCACCACGACTGCAACCACCCAGCGAATCCGCTTGCCGCGCAAGGCGATCAGCCCGACCATCACGAGCGCCGCCAGCAACCACCCAGCGAATCCGCTTGCCGCGCAAGGCGATCAGCCCGACCATCACGAGCGCCGCCAGCAACAACCCGCCGATGGTGCCAGATGGCCAGTCGAACGCCGCGCCGGGAACCGCCGCCGCCCGGTCCGCGACCAGGATGACCCACTCCAACTCCGGCGCCGCCAGCCAGCCGAGCACACCGGCCAGCCAGGGCGAAACCGGGGCGGCCACGGTGGCCAGCACGCCGAACACCGTCGCCGGCGCGACAACAGGCCCGGCCAGCATGTTCGCCGGTACCGCCACCAGGCTGACCTCGCCAGAAAGCGCCGCGATCAGCGGAGCCGTGACGACGTGCGCCGCCAGCGGAACGGCGATCGCTTCCGCCAATCCAATGGGCACTCCTCTCGTCCGCAATGCCGACGACCACACCGGAGCCAACAGCACCAGCCCGGCGGTGGCGGCCACCGACAGCGCGAACCCCGCGCTCATCGCCAGGTCGGGCTGGAGCAGCAGCAGACCGATCACGCTCGCGGACAGCACCGGCAACGCCGAGCGCTGCCTGCCGAGCACCAACGCCAGCAGAGTGATCGCACCCATCACCGCCGCACGCAGCACGCTCGGTTCCGGACCCGCCAGGACGACGAAACCGACGAGCGCCGCGCCCGCGCCGCTGGCCGACATGACCGGCCCCGCGCCGACCAGGTGCAGCAGCACGAGCACCGCGCCGCACACGATAGCGAGGTTGGCCCCCGAAACCGCCGTCAGGTGGGACAGACCGGCCGTCTCGAAGTTCTGCTCCACCTCCGGTGGCAGTCCCCCGGTGTCGCCGACCACCAACCCCGGCAGCAGTCCCGCCGCGGCCGGGCTGAGCACGTCGGCCGACACCCGCCGCAGGCCCTCCCGGAGGTCTTCCGCGACGCGCTGCCAGCCCGGAGCCGCCCCGACATCGGCCGGTTGGCCGGACACCTGGAGCACGGCGACCGTGAGCTCGCCCGCACGCGGCGGGGAGAGCTTTCCCGTCGCGGTCACCTGTTGCCCGGCAATTAGATCCCGCCACCCCGCAGTCGGCACCAGCAGCACCACTGCCCCGGCTGCCCGCGTTCGACGCCCGGTGAGCTCACCGGACTGAAGCTCCGCGCGGACCAACGACCTGTCCGCCGCTCGTCGGGCGCCGAACGCCGCGCCGCGCAACGGCCTTGGCGCGCTGGTCAACACGACGCGCAGTGTTGCCCGCTCGCCGTGCTCGGCTGCCAGTCGCACCGGAAGGTGCTCGACGCCGTAGGCGCGCACCGCAGTTCCGGTCGCGGCAACGCCCGCCAGCAACAGCACCGCGAGGGTGCCCCTGGCAACCGGCCCGGTCGGCGCCGCCCTCCACACCAGTGGCGCGGCCAACGAACAGAGCAACGCCAACACCGCGGCCGGAACCCAGCCCGCCAGCAATCCGGACAACGTCACGGCCCAGACCGCGAGTGCGGTCGGCACCAGGCGCAGGTCGAGTCTTGCGATCACACCCGCACCACCTCCCGCAGCCGGGCGAACCGGGATTCGCCGATGCCGCCGACTTCACGCAGCTGCTCCACCGAGTCGAACCGGCCGTGTTCCGCCCGCCACTGCACGATCCGTTTGGCGGTGACCTCGCCGATGCCGGGTAGTTCATCGAGTTGATCCTCCGTTGCGGTGTTCAGGTCAACCTTGCCGTCGCCTCCGCGCTGGCCGGACGACTCTTGCGGTGGCGGCGGCACGGCGACGTAGAGCTGTTCGCCGTCGACCAGCCGACGGGCCAGGTTGAGACCCGTCAGATCGGTGCCGGGCAGTGGGCCACCGGCCGACGCGACGGCGTCGGCCACCCGAGCGCCCGGCGACACGGTGACCAGCCCCGGGCGAGACACCCGGCCGACGACGCTGACGACGAGTTCCGGTGGCGCCGCGGTCGTGACCGGTGGCGGCGGCGGCGAGATGGGCGGCGGCGCGGGTTCGGCCGCGGGCTGGTTCGCCCACGCCCCGACCACCACACCCACCAGGACCACCAAAGCCACCAGGGCGAGCGCGAGCACACCGATCCGACCGGGGTCCACTCTGGACCTCAGCAGGGACTCGGGAAGCCATCTTTCTGCCAGCCGCCGCCAAGGCGAACCGGGTCCGGTATCCGGCGGCGTCACCGAGTAGTTGGGGCCGGCGCGCTCCGCCGGCTCGTCGAAGGACGCATGTCGCCGCAGGGTTTGCAGCCTGCTCCTCGGGTCGAGGTCTTCGGATTCAACTGCAGTGGAACGAAAGCTCCGCATCTCAGACATGCGATCGACGGTAGAGGAGACGAAACACGTTGCGCAGCTTAATTTCTCTCTACCCAGACCACAGTGGAAGAGATCGTCTCCGGATTCAGCTCGAAGGTGCGGAATCCGCCCACCGAAAGGTTTTCAAGCTCCCGAACGCCACCCGTTCGGGAGCACCACGACACCCACCGCTCCGGGCCCGATGTGCGCACCGATGACCGCGCCGACCTCCGAAACGACGCAGTCGGCCAACTCCCCGAGCTCGGCCCGGATCCGCCAGGCGAGCTGCTCGGCCCGTTCTGGCGCGGCCAGGTGGTGCACCGCGATCGCGGCGGTGCCGGAACCCGCCGCCCCCAACGAAATGTCCAACAACCGAGCCATGGCCCGAGTGGTCGTGCGCACCTTTTCCAAGGCGTCGATGCGCCCGTCGTGAACGTGCAGCAGCGGCTTTATCGCCAACGCCGTGCCCAAGACCGCCGCAGCGGTTCCGATCCGGCCACCACGCCGCAGGTATTCCAAGGTCTGCACGGAGAACAAAGTCATCGTGCGCTCGGCCGTCGAAACCGCGGAGTGCTCCACCTCCGCCAGCTCGGCCCCCGACTTCGCCGCCTCGGCCGCCGCGAGCACCGAAAAACCCAGCCCCATGGCCGCAGACCGGGAATCCACGACCCGGACCCTCTCCGGATCCACCTCGCGCGCGGCCAGTCGCGCCGCATCCCAGGTGCCTGACAGCTGCCGGGACAGGTGGACCGCGACCACGCCGTCCGCGCCGCAGTCCAGCGCGTCCTGATACGCCTGCGCTAATTCCTGCGGCGTCGCGCCCGCGGTGGTGACCCGGTGCTTGCGGTCGAAGGCACGCGCGAGATCACCCGGACCGAAAACGGGTTCGTCGACCGCGGCGGCGCCATCCACGCTGACGTGCAACGGAACGGTCCGCACCGCGTACCGCTCGGCGTATCCCGCCGGCAGGTACGCCGTCGAGTCGGTGACGACTTCTATTGGCACGCCGCAACCCTACGACCTCGCGGTCGGAATGCGATCAGCCGTCGACCAGTACCCCCGCGTTGTAAGTCATCAACCGCCAGCGCTGATCGCTATTGCTCCGCCGCTTGAGCACAACCCAGTGGCAGTTGCTGATGCCGCCCAGCCCCGGCCACATGTCCAGCGGCAGACCGACCAGCTTCGCTGTCAGAGCGGTGATCAACCCCCCGTGCGCGCACAGCAACGCGGTGCCGGGATGCTGGGATTCGAGCTCCTCGACGACCTCCAGCGCACGCTCAGCGACCTCGACGCGGGACTCGCCGCCCGGCGGCGCCCACGTCGGATCTGCCCGCCACGTACCGATCGCTCCAGGCCAGCCGTGCTCGACCTCCGCGCCGCTGAGCCCCTGCCACTCCCCCAGGTGCGTCTCGCGCAACCGCTTGTCCAACCGCACCGAGGCCCCGCTGACCTCGGCGAACGCTGCCGCGGTGGTGCGCGCACGGTTCAGGTCGGAGCTGACGGCGGTGTCCGGGGCGATCCGGGCGATCGCAGGTGCCGCGCGCCGCGCCTGCTCCCGGCCGGTCTCGGTGAGCGCGCTGTCGAGGTGTCCTTGGAGACGGCCGACCGCGTTGTAGTCGGTCTCGCCGTGCCGCCATAGGACTAACCGGTCCAGGGTCACGATTCGGCGTCCGGCGAGTCGGTCTCGGCGGGCGCGTGCTGGTCTTCGAACTCGATCCGCGGGCAGTCCTTCCACAGCCGTTCCAGCTGGTAGAACGCGCGCTCCTCGGAGTGCTGGACGTGCACCACGACGTCGACGAAGTCGAGCAGGACCCACCGGCCCTCGCGCGCGCCCTCCCGGCGCACCGGCTTGGTGCCGGCGGCGCGCAGCTGCTCCTCGACCGCGTCGACGATCGCCTCGACCTGCCGTTCGTTGGGTGCCGAAGCGATCAGGAAGCAGTCTGTGATGACCAACTGCTCGGAGACATCCAGCAGGACCACATCGGTGGCTTTCTTGTCCGCCGCGGCCTGCGCCGCGATCAGAGCCAGCCGGCGGGCGTTCTCGGTGGCTGCCACGTCACTCCTTTCGGGTGGGTCCGGTGTGCGACCCACGCCGGGTAGAGGATAGCCAGCCCGCCTCGCACAAGGCCCAACCCGCCTCCACGCCCGGGCCGAAGCCTCAGCCGTCCCAGGTGTCCTCGGGTTCGCGTGTGGTGTTCCCGCATGGGCGCCGCGCGAAGACCGAATCGCCCCTGCCCTGACCCACGTGGGCATTCACCCGACGGTGGAACATGCAGATCGCGCGACAGAGTGAAGCGAGCACCGGCCCATCCCGGCAGCGTTCGACGCCGTCGGCGACCACGCCCACGGTCACCGGCGGCCTAACGATCCGCTTCCGACCACGACGAGGTGCGGGGCGCGTCAGGAACCGGACGGGCCCCACTCCGCGCCGGATTCCGCGCCGGATTCCTCCCGGTAGAGGCCTCGCTTGGTGATGTACTGCACGATCCCGTCCGGGACCAGGTACCAGACCGGCAGGCCCGCCCGGACCCTATCCCGGCAGCCGGTGGAGGAGATCGCCATCGCCGGGATCTCCACCAGCGACACCGCCCCGGCGGGCAGGTGGGCCCCGTTGAGTGAGTAGCCGGGCCGCGTCACGCCGATGAAGTGCGCCAGGTCGAACAGCTCGTCGACCCGGTGCCAGGACAGGATCTGCTCCAGCGCGTCGGCCCCGGTGATGAAGTAGAGCTCCGCGTCCGGGTACTGCTGGTGCAGGTCGGTGAGGGTGTCGGCGGTGTAGGTCGGGCCGCTGCGGTCGATGTCGACGCGGCTGACCAGAAACCGCGGGTTGGACGCGGTGGCGATCACCGTCATCAGGTAGCGGTCCTCGGCGGGGCTGACCACCTCGTGGCTCTTCTGCCACGGCTGGCCGGTAGGCACGAAGACGACCTGTTCCAGGCCGAACTGGGCCTGCACCTCGCTGGCCGCCACCAGGTGCCCGTGATGAATGGGATCGAAGGTGCCACCCATGACCCCGATCCTGCGACGAGACATAGCTGACAAGCCTAGAAAGCCGACGGCCCGCGTCGATCGGCGGGGCGTGCGTCGCGCATCACGGCGGCCCGCGAAGCAGGCTCACACTCCCCTATGAGCTGGTCCCCAGACCACGCTGACCGTGGAGCCCGGCCCACGCTCCCCTCTGAGCCGGGCCCCACGACCCTGCGCAACCCTCGGCGGCTGGGGGCCCACCTCAGGTTGCGGGCGCTGCCATTTCTCAGGCGCGCATCGGTGTGACGCGCGCACCTGGGAGACCATGACGCGACCGCCAAAGTGTCCTGCGTCACGCTTCTGGGGCGATCGTCGCGCCGGTTTCGGCGTCCTTGACCAAGATCGCCTCCACCGGGCACGACTCCGCCGCGTCGACCACCTCATCGGCTGGCTCCACCGTCGCCTTCTTGGCGCAGGAGTAGCCGTCCACCAGCTCGAAGTGGTCCGGCGCGACACCGGCACACATGCCGGAACCGATGCAGGTATCCACGTCGACCTCGATCGACCAACTCATTCGCCACCTCTTCCAGTTATGAGCGAGCTCACTCACACCTTGCCACGGCAGCAGCATCCGCTGGGGACCGCGGACGAGCATTCCGGTCTTCCAGTCGACGTCGTCGGCGGGGGTCGCGAAGCGCGGTCCCGGTAGTCGCGTCAGCAGCTTGCGCAGCGCGACCTGCAACTCCATCCTCGCGAGCTGGGCACCGAGGCAGTGGTGCGGGCCGTGCCTGAGGCGAGGTGCGTCGCTTCCTGACGGGTCAGGTCGAGGTGGCCGGGATCGTCGAACACGGTCTCGCCGCGGTTCGCCGAGGCCTCGCCGACCATGACCGGCTCGCCGGCGCGCACCAGCACGCCGCCCAGTTCCACGTCCTCGATGGCGTATCGCGGGAAGCCGGCGCCGACTTCGAGCGGCACGTAGCGCATCTTCTCCTCGACGGAGCGCGGCATCCCATCGAGGTCCGCGCGCAGCGCGCCGAGCTGCGCTGGGTGCGTCAGCAGCACGTAGGCGAAGTCAGGATCTGTCGCGGTGACCTCGTGACCGGCACCAGGTTCCCGACCGCCAACCTGACGAGCTCGTCCTCGGAGAGCTTGTGCTGCTCGGCGTGGGCCGCGATCAACACGCTGAGCAGGTCGTCGGCCGGTTCTTGCGCGTTCGGCGATCAGCCGGCCACTTAGACGAGCATCTTGTTAATGCAGTCGGTCGAACTGCTCCGCCCGGCGAACAACGCCGACGCGGCCTGCAACAGCGCATCCTTGATGGCGGCCGAGTCACGCCCGCGGCGCGGCGCCTGGGTCAAATCAGCTCTCCGGGCAGGAACTGGTGTTCGCCGGGGCGGAGCCCGGCCGCACGTGCCCGTCGCCGAAGGCCAGCCACTTCGTGGAGGTCAGCTCCGGCAGCCCCATCGGGCCGCGGGCGTGCAACTTCTGGGTGGAGATACCGATCTCCGCGCCCATCCCGAACTCGCCTCCGTCGGTGAACGCGGTGGAGGCATTGACCATCACCGCAGCCGCGTCCACCTGCACCGTGAACTGCCGGGCTGCGCGGACGTCGCTGGTCACGATGGCTTCGGTGTGCCCCGAGCCGTGGGATCGGATGTGCTCGACCGCGTCGGGCAGCGAATCCACCACCGCTGCCGCAATGTCCAGCGACAAGAACTCGGTGTCCCAGTCCTCATCGGTCGCGGGGACCACGTTGGAGCCCCCGACCTCGAGGACTCGCTCATCGCCGTGCACGGTCACACCCGCGCCATGCAGCTCGGCGAGCGCTCGGGGAAGGAAGTCCTTCGCGATGTCCTTATGCACCAACACCGTTTCCGCCGAGTTGCACACGCTGGGGCGCCGGGCCTTGGAGTTGAGCAGGATGCGCAGCGCGGTGTCGAGCTCAGCGCTCGCGTCTACGTACACGTGGCAGTTGCCGACGCCGGTCTCGATGGCCGGCACCGTGGCGTTCTCCACGACTGCCGAGATCAGCCCAGCGCCGCCGCGCGGGATCACCACGTCGACCAACCCGCGCGCGGTGATCAAGTGCTTTACGGACGCCCGGTCGTGGCACGGCAGGAGCTGCACGGCGTCGGCCGGCAGGCCTTGCTCGCGGACCACGTCGGCGAGGATCGCCACAAGCGCGGTGTTGGAGTGCTCCGCCGAGGACGAACCCCGCAGCAGCACAGCATTGCCAGCCTTCAGCGTCAGCCCCGCCGCGTCCACCGTGACGTTGGGGCGCCCCTCGTAGACGATCCCGACCACGCCGAGCGGTACCCGGACCTGCTGCAACTGCAACCCGTTGGGTAGCACGCCGCCGCGCACCACCTCACCGACCGGGTCCGGCAGACCGGCAACCGTGCGCAGCCCGTCGGCCATCGCGGCGATGCGCTCGGTGCTCAGGCTCAGCCGATCGATCAGGCTTTCCGGCATCCCCGACTCGCGGCCCGCGGCGACATCGCGGTCGTTGGCGGCGAGGATCTCCGGCACACGCTGCACCAGCGCGTCGGCCATCGCGTGCAGCAACGCGTCCTTGTCGCCACGGGTGGCCTGCGCCAGCTCCGCCGCCGCCCGCTTGGCCCGCCGTGCCGCGTCGCGAACCTGCTCCCGCAGCTCGTCTCCGGACACCTGGTCTGTGCTCGTGGACTCGGTGGTGGTCACCTGCACAGACTAGTCCGTTCGGCCCGCACCCCGACATCGGATTTCCCGCCCGGTCACCCCGGACGTGGCACGTCGCGGGCATCCGGTAGGAATCGGGTCGTGGACGAAAACGCGCTGCGCGAACTCGCCGACGACCGACTCCGCGCGCTGGCCGGCCCCGACGCCGCGCTGCGCGAGGACCAGTGGAGCGCGATCCGCGCACTGGTGCTGGAGCGTCGTCGAGCGCTCGTGGTGCAACGCACCGGCTGGGGCAAGTCCGCCGTCTACTTCATCGCCACCGCGCTGCTGCGCGAACTCGGCGAAGGCCCGACGGTGATCGTTTCGCCGCTGCTCGCGCTGATGCGCAACCAGGTCGATGCGGCGGCTGCGGCCGGCGTGCAAGCCGCGACGATCAACTCCGCGAACCCAGACGAGTGGGCCGACATCGAGGAGCAGGTCGCCGCCGGCGAGGTCGACGTGCTGCTGGTCAGCCCGGAACGGCTGAACAACCCCGACTTCCGGGACACGATCCTGCCGGAGCTCACCCAGTCCGCAGGCCTGCTCGTGGTCGATGAGGCGCACTGCATCTCCGACTGGGGCCACGACTTCCGCCCGGACTACCGGCGGCTGCGGACGCTGCTCACCGAGCTGCCCGAGGGCGTCCCCGTGCTCGCGACCACGGCCACCGCGAACGACCGCGTCGTGCAGGACGTCGCCGACCAGCTCGGGGTGGGCGGCGAGTCAACCGATCCGCAGGAAACGCTGGTCCTGCGCGGCAGCCTGGACCGGGCGAGCCTGCGACTGGGCGTGGTCCCTTTGCCCACGGCGCAGGCTCGGCTGGGCTGGCTGGCGAGCCACCTGAAGGAACTGCCCGGCTCGGGGATCATCTACACGCTCACGGTGGCGGCGACCGACGAGATCGCGGCTTACCTGCGCGACCAGGGCTACGAGGTGGCGTCCTATTCTGGCCGCACCGATCCCGCCGAACGGCAGCAGGCCGAAGCCGACCTGCTGGCGAACCGGGTCAAGGCGCTGGTGGCAACCTCCGCGCTGGGCATGGGTTTCGACAAGCCCGACCTCGGATTCGTCGTCCACCTCGGCGCGCCGTCCTCGCCGATCGCCTACTACCAGCAGATCGGGCGCGCCGGGCGCGGTGTGCAGCGGGCCGAGGTGCTGCTGCTGCCGGGCCCGGAGGACCGCGACATCTGGAGCTACTTTGCGTCGCTGGCCTTCCCGCCGGAACCGGCGGTGCGCGCGGTTCTCGATGCGTTGGCGCAGCAGGAACGCATGTCGACTGCTGCGCTCGAACCGCACGTCGAGCTCGGGCGCACCAGGTTGGAGATGGTGCTGAAGGTGCTGGACGTCGACGGGGCCGTCCGCCGGGTGAAGGGCGGTTGGGAGGCCACCGGCGAGCCGTGGCACTACGACGCCAAGCGCTACGAGCGCATCACCGCGGAGCGGAAGTCCGAGCAGCAAGCGATGCTCGACTACCTCGGCACGTCGTCTTGCCGCATGGAATTCCTGCGGCGGCAGCTCGACGATCCGGCGGCCGAGCCCTGCGGGCGCTGTGACAACTGCACCGACTCCGGCTATTCGGGCGACGTCGACGACCAGGCCGTGCAGCAGGCGGAGGAGCGACTGCGGCGACCCGGTGTGGAGGTTTCGCCCCGCAAGATGTGGCCGAGTGGCATGGATGTGCTCGGCATCCCGGCCTCCGGCAAGCTGCCCGCCGACCAGCAGGCCACCACGGGCCGGGCGATCGGGCGGCTCACCGACATCGGCTGGGGCAACCGGCTGCGAGAACTGCTCGCTGCCGGCGCGCCCGACCAGGAACTGCCGGACGACCTGTTCCAAGCCGGGATCAAGGTGCTGGCCGCGTGGGATTGGGCGCAGCGGCCAGTGGGCGTGGTCGCGCTCGGTTCGCGGACGCGTCCGCGGCTGGTGCGCAGCCTCGCTGAGCGGATCGCCACGATCGGGCGGTTGCCGCTGCTCGGCGAGGTGCTGACGAACCCGAACACGACGCCCCGGCGCGCCACGAACAGCGCCCAGCGGGTGGCGTCGCTTTGGCAGCAGTTCAAGGTGCCGGAGGACCTCGCCGCCAAGCTGTCCACGCTGGACGGACCGCTGCTGCTGATGGACGACTACGCCGACACAGGCTGGACCATCACAGTCGCCAGCCGCCTGCTCCGCCAAGCGGGTGCCTCGGCAGTCCTGCCCTTCACCCTCGCCACCACTTCTTGATCGGCTCGAAACCAAATCACAGGACCCGTTAGTACTTTGTGCGCAATAGAGGCTGTTCCGGAAGTGATCGTCGGAGGTGCGGCAGCGTCGGCGTTTGTCTTCGAAGCGGCGATTATCCCGACAGTGGTGTGCGTCCGGGCCAACTGTGCGTACGTCGCCGCCCCGTCCGGCAGCCAGCACAGCCCCGGACGCTCATCAGGCCGTCCGTGCGGCTCGAACGCGGCGCGGCGGGTACGCCGCTTTGGCCATGAAATCGGGAATCGCGGCAAGCCGGGTCAGGAAGTGCCGTTCCTGCTGCGCCCCGGGCAGCCGGAAGGCGGGCAGCGCCGATTGCGCTGACTCGTCGAGGTCGTTGAGCCGGTGGTCGATTTCCGGGAGTCCCTGGAGGAGTTCGTTCAGCGGATCCTCCTGGGCGAGGACTTCCAGCAGTTCGCCGGCGAGCGCGCGACTGTGGTCACCGGGCCAGTCTGCCCGACGCGTCAATGCATTCGACCAACTCGGAACATCGAACGAAATTCACTCGAAATGGATCACGAAAACGCCCAAATGTGAACGAAATACGGAGAAGCGATTCGGTGCCCTCGAAACTGGAGCCGAGGGCACCGCGGGAGGTGGCGTCAGAAATCGAATCGACCAGCACGCACTCCGGCGACGAACGATCGCCACTGATCGCCCGAAATCGTGAAATACCCCGCCGTCCGCTGCTTCGAATCCCGGACGGCCGCGCCGTCACCGAAGCGACCGACCTCGACGCAGTCCGTCACCTGCGCCGACCGGCTCGACTTCCGCCAACCAACCGGCTTCGCCGTAATCACGCAATGGCCTCCATCTCATTCGCACACTTGGCGATGAACGCGATCGAATCGGCATCGTCCATCGCGAACGAGAGAAGGGTAGTGATCGCGTCCAGATATTCCTGCGCGAGTCCGGGGTTGTAGAGAAATGCAGCAGAGCGGTAGTGCTCCAAGTGAACTATCGGCTGCGCCTTCTGGAACTCAAAAACCACGAACGGCCCGACATGCCCCGGATGCCACGTCGTCGAACCGCTGGGCACCACCCGGACGTCGATGTTGGGCCAGTCGGCCAGATCCGCCACCTTGCGGAGTTGTTCGGCCATGACCGCGCGGCCGCCAATCGGCTCCCGGAGCGCGTGCTCGCTGATGATCGCCGTCAGCCGCGGGCCCCTGCGGGCGGAGAGGATGTCCCGGCGGCCGACGCGCATCAGCACCAGCTTCTCGACCTCGCCGACCGGACGGCCGCGCATCACGGCGCGCGCGTAGTCGGAAGTCTGCAGCAGCCCCGGAATCAGCCCGGTAGCCACGTTGGTTATGCGGGTGGCGGTGCGCTCGAATTCGATCAGCGCGGTCAACTCCTGCCGCACGCCAGAGCGGTCCGCGGTGAGCCAGTTCGGCAAATCGGCATCGCGGGCCATCTCGACGAGTCGATCACGTTCGGTTGCCGAAACGCCCAGAGTGGTCATGAATGCGGCCACCACTTCCGGCGGCGGGACGGACTTCCCCGTTTCGTACCGCATCAGCCTGACGTGATTGGTGTCGAGCTCCTGTGCCAGCGCGCGCAGGCTCTTGCCGACCTCTTCCCTGGCTTCGCGCAGTTCAGCGCCGAGCGCGCGGGCCTTCGGCGTGCCACCAGTGGTACGGGTCATGAAACATAGCGAAACAGAATTCGGGTCTGGTAACTACTACCTGTTCAGGTAATTGGCCATCCGTTTCGGTACCACCAAAATGGTACGTGTGACGACGACCACCCCAGGAGCACGCATCCTGGTGTCCGATACCGCGCTCTCGTCGGCGTCGTCCCGGAACCGGCTGCCGGACGCGACACGCGGCGGACGCCTCAAGTCGAGTTGGAACAGGCGGTGATCACGCATGCCACACCCGTTTCGCTGGCAACCGGGCAACGGACAGCGACACGCCACGCTGAAACCCCGGCCCCGCGGCGGCTTTCCGGCCGAATCGCAGGTCGAGACACTGTGCGGCAAGCAGATCACCGTGGACAACTCCGACATCGCTTGGCTGTGGACTACCTGCCCCGAGTGCGACAAGACCGCACACGAGTTGGCCGGCACCCCCATCGCTCCCTGTAATCCAGGCCCTCCCACTGGGTAATTTGGATCTTTCGCACGGGGCAGCGCAGACCGTACTGTGGCGTCACCCGTACGAGGTCCGGAGGACAACAGCACACCTCCGGCGCGCACGGGCGTCCTGCCACTAAACCCGAGGATGCGATGGCACACGAAGCGGCGACGGCTGAGAAATCCCGACTTCCCCTTCGCACGCTGGTCGCCGCCAGCACCGGCCACGCGGTCGAGTTGTACGACTGGACGATCTACACGGCTTTCAGCGTCTACTTCGCCGCATCGTTCTTCCCCGGCAACCTCGCGCTGATCAACACCCTCGCCACGTTCGCGCTGGCGTTCTTCTTCCGCCCGCTCGGCGGCTGGCTGCTCGGCCGGTTCGCCGACCTCCGGGGCCGCAAGACGGCGATGCTGCTGACCATCTCGCTGATGGCAGGTGGCTCGCTGATCATCGGATTGCTACCGACCTTCCAGTCGATCGGCTGGGCTGCGTCGATACTGCTGATCCTGGCGCGGGTCGGGCAGGGACTTTCGCTGGGCGGCGAGGTGTCCAACGCCTCGGCCTACCTGGCAGAGATCGCGCCACCGGCCAAGCGGGCCCGCTACTCGGCCTTCTTCTACATGTCGACCGGTTCCGCGCTGCTGGCCGCCTCGCTGCTCGGCTTCGCGCTGACCGCGCTGCTCACCGAGGACCAGCTCACCGACTACGGCTGGCGGATCCCGTTCCTGATCGGCGGTGTGCTCGGGGCGCTCGGCATCTGGCTGCGCCGCACGCTCGAGGAAACCGAGCAGTTCGAGGAAAACCGCGCCAAGGCCAAGGCGCTTAAGAATCCACTGTGGATGACGCTCAAGTACCACCCCAAGGCGGTCGGCCAACTCGTCGGTTTCAGCATGCTGTCCACGTTGTGCTACTACACGTGCTTCAGCGCGCTGACCCCGTTCGCGGTTAAGAGCCGGCACGCCGACGCCGCCGATGTGTTCCTAGCGCTGTCGATCGCCACCGCGTTGTTCATCGTGCTGCAGTACCCGATGGGCGCGCTGGCGGACCGAATCGGCCGGAAGCCGCAGCTGCTGGTCTGGTCGGCGGCGACCGCGCTGCTGATCGTGCCGCTGTCCACTTTGGTCGGCCCCGGACTGGGCGGACTGCTGGTGGTGTTCTGCGTCGGAGTCGCCTTGTACACGGCGATGACCTCGATCGCGCCGGCGATCATGTCGGAACTGTTCCCCACCGAACTGCGCGGCCTGGGCATCGGCGCCTGGTACAACCTCACTGTTGCGATCTTCGGCGGCACGGCGCCGCTGGTGATCCAGGCGCTCGCCCGTTACGAACTGTCGACGATGTTCTTCTGGTACATCGCCATCGGCGCAGCGGTCGCGTTCTTCGTGATCCGCACTCTCCCCGAAACCAAAGGCACCGAACTCCGCTGACCCCGACAGCTTGTGAGTGGAAGGCAGCTTTGGCTACGTGGCAGCTGCATGGTCGCCCGACGAAGGTGCCCTTCACCTCGAAAATCCGTTGTGGGCTGCTCAGCGAAGCGGGACGAGGTCGTCGGCGTGGACCACCTCTCGGCGTTGTTCCGCCGGTAGCTCGTGCGTCGAGCGGCCGATCAGGTCCGGGAGTTCCGTCGCGTCGTAGGCGACGACTCCGCGCGCCACCACCTTGCCCGCCGGGTTGACGAGCTCGACCACATCGCCGCCGTCGAAGGCACCCTCCACCGCCGTTACGCCCGCCGCCAGCAGGGAACGGCGGCGCTTGACCACCGCCGCCACCGCACCGTCGTCCAGCCACAGGCGGCCGTTGGCTCCGGCCGCGTGCGCCAGCCAGAAGCGGCGTGCCGACAGCCGACTGCCGGTCGCCGCGAACGCCGTGCCGACGTCGGCCGGACCGAGCGCGCGGTCGGCCAGCACTGCCGAGGTCAGCAGCACGGGAATCCCCGAGGAACAGGCGACCCTCGCCGCCTCCACCTTCGACGCCATGCCGCCGGTGCCCAAGCCGGACGCGCCGGTTCGGCCCGCCCGCACGCCCTCCATGTCCGCGTCGCCGTTGACCTCGCGGATCGCCGAAGCGTCGCCACGGCGCGGGTCCCCGTCGTACAGAGCGTCCACATCGGACAACAGGACCAGCGCATCCGCCCCCACCAGGTGGGACACCAACGCCGCCAGCCGGTCGTTGTCGCCGAAGCGGATCTCGTGCGTGGCGACCGTGTCGTTCTCGTTGACCACGGGCACCGCGCCGAGTCCGAGCAGCCGGTTCAGGGTGCGCTGCGCATTGCGGTAGTGGCCGCGGCGCACCACGTCGTCCGCGGTGAGCAGCACCTGCCCGACCGTCAGGCCGTACCGTGTGAAGGACTCCGCGTACGCGTGCGCCAACGCCTGCTGGCCGACGCTCGCCGCGGCCTGCTGGGTCGCCAGGTCCTTCGGCCTGCGGCTCAGCCCCAGCGGCGCGATGCCCGCCGCGATCGCCCCGGACGACACCAGCACAACCTGGCCACCAGCGGTGACTCGTCGGGCCACGGTGTCGACCAGCGCCGCCAACCGCGCCGCGTCGAGGCCGCCCTTCGTGGTGGTCAGCGACGACGACCCGACCTTCACGACAACGCGCTGCGCTGCCGCGACTGCTTTCCTGGTCGCCGAGAGCTGATCGCTCACCGTCCTTCTTCCTCCTCGACGAACCTGCCGAACTCGTCCAGCGAGCTGCGGCGGGCCTTCTTCGCCGCCTTGCGGTCGGCGGCCGAGATCCGGTCGTCGTGGTCTATTCGCAGGTCGGTGCCGCGGCGGCCGAGCACGCCCGCGACCCCGGCCGGCGTGGACGGCTCCCAGTCGAAGGTCATGTTGCCGATGGTCACCTGGCTGCCGGGCTTCGCACCGCGCTTGGCCAGGGCTTCCTCCACACCGAGCTTCGCCAACCGGTCGGCGAGAAAGCCGATCGCCTCGTTGTTACCGAAGTCGGTCTGCCGAACCCAGCGCTCCGGTTTCTCGCCGCGCACCACGAACGCGCCCTCGAACTCGGGATCGGGCTCGACGGTGAAGTTACCGCTGTCCACGGCCGTGGGCCGGACCACCACGCGCGCCGGCTCCGGCGGCGGCAGCTCCGCCCGGTAGCGCTCGACCTCGGCGGCCATCGCGAAGCTGAGCTCGCGCAGCCCTTCGCGGGAAGCGGTGGACACCTCGAACACCGGCCAGCCGCGCGCGGCGACGTCCGCCTTGACCAGTTCGGCCAGCTCCTTGGCTTCCGGCACGTCCATCTTGTTGAGCACGACCATGCGCGGGCGGGACGCCAGGTCCTGGCCGCCCTGCTCGGCCTTCAACGCCGGGGTGTACTGCGCCAGCTCGGTTTCCAGAGCGTCCACATCGGACAGCGGGTCGCGGCCGGGTTCAAGAGTGGCGCAGTCCACCACGTGCACCAGGACCGCGCAGCGCTCGATGTGGCGCAGGAAGTCCAGGCCCAGCCCGCGGCCTTCGCTGGCACCCGGGATCAGGCCGGGCACGTCCGCCACGGTGAACACCGTCTCGCCCGCGGTGACCACGCCGAGGTTGGGCACCAACGTGGTGAACGGGTAGTCGGCGATCTTCGGCCGCGCCGCGGACAGCACCGAGATCAGCGACGATTTGCCTGCCGATGGGAACCCGACGAGGCCGACGTCGGCGACCGACTTCAGCTCCAGCACCAGCTCGGACTGCTCCCCCGGCTCGCCGAGGAGCGCGAAGCCCGGCGCCTTGCGGGCCTTGGACGCCAGTGCGGCGTTGCCCAGCCCGCCGCGACCACCGGCGGCGGCGACGAACGTGGTGCCAGCGCCGACCAAGTCAGCCAGCATCTCACCGTCCGCGGTCAGCACCACTGTGCCGTCCGGGACTGGAAGAATCAGATCTCCGCCGTGCGCGCCGTTGCGCATGCTGCCCTGGCCCGGCTTGCCGTTGGCCGCACGGGCGTTCGGGCGGTAGTGGAAGTCAAGCAGGGTGTGCACGTTCGGGTCCACAACGAGCTGGACGTCGCCGCCCTTGCCTCCGTTGCCGCCATCCGGGCCGCCCAGCGGCTTGAACTTCTCCCGGTGCACCGAGGCGCAGCCATGCCCGCCGTCGCCTGCCGCGACGTGGATGGTCACGCGGTCAACGAACCGCGACACGAATGCCTCCAGGAAAACTCCGGCCGAGCCCGGCCCGGCGAAAACGGTCTTAGCGCTCCGCGCGTGCGAAACAGGGGGCGCACGCAGCGTCACCTACCTTGATGGTGCCGCGCGGGGCGCGATGTTGCCGTGGGGCGTGACGACCCGCACAACACAAACGACGAGGGGCGGGCCGGACAAGCCGGACCCGCCCCTCGTCGGGAAGTACTTCGCAGCCGAGAGCCGGGTCAGGCCTCGGCCGGCAGCACGCTGACGGCCTTGCGGCCGCGGTAACGTCCGAACTGGACGGTGCCAGCGGACAGCGCGAACAGGGTGTCGTCATTACCACGCCCGACGTTCAAGCCGGGGTGAAACTTGGTGCCCCGCTGCCGAATCAGGATCTCGCCGGCCTTGACGACCTGGCCGCCGTAGCGCTTCACCCCGAGGTACTTGGGGTTCGAGTCGCGGCCGTTCCGAGAGCTGGATGCGCCCTTCTTGTGTGCCATGACTACTCAGGTCCTCACTTCGTGATGCCGGTGACCTCAACGCGGGTCAGCTTCTGCCGGTGACCCTGGCGCTTGTGGTAGCCGGTCTTGTTCTTGAACTTGTGGATGCGGATCTTGGGGCCCTTGGTCTGCTCGACCAGCTTGCCGGTCACCGACACCTTGGCCAGCGCGTCGGCGTCGGTCGTGACCTCAGAGCCATCGACGACCAGAAGCGCCGGGAAACTGACCTCGGAGCCCAGCTCGCCCTCGAGCTTCTCGACCTCGACGACGTCCCCGACAGCCACCTTGTACTGCTTGCCGCCGGTCTTGACGATCGCGTACATGAGTCGGAAGTCTCCTGCTGCTCGGTTTCGCTACTTCACCAGGTCTGCGGCGGACGTCCACCTCGACCGCGCGGGGCGAGGATTCCTACCACGCCGCCGGTGCAGCGCCTCGGTGGGTTCCTGTCTCGGCAGCCGAGCCGCACGGGCGATCGCATTCGAAACAGGCGTTTAATCTCTCCGCCCGTCCGGCGGCGAGAAGTTCTCATCCATCATACAGACCGCGATCCCAACCCCGATCGACCGGGGCCGCACTGCGGGAAGGACCCGGCCGCGGAGGCCGGTGACGGACGAGCCGCGACAGCGTACGACCACCGGATCCGCGTGGTCAAATCCAGCCACCCAACGTTAGAAGGTGCCGGGCATTGACCTGTGCTTGCTAACGTGAGTCGCTTATTGATTCGGATCTGGGGACACAAAGCGTGACAGACATCGCATCCGAGACGACCCGGGGCGAGCGCGCCACACCCGAAGCCCCCGTTCCAGGCCTCGTGCAGCGGTTCGGTCCCCTGCTCCTCGGCCTGTCGGCGCTCGTGCCGCCGCTGATGATGCTTCGGGAAGTGCTGCGCTACCCGCAGATGCACTTCTACGACTACTGGTGGGTCCTGCTCGACATCACCAACGCCGACGGGTCGCTGCGCCCGGAGGCGCTGTTCGGGTTCCGCAACGAGCACCCGTTCGTGTTGCCCAGCCTGCTGTTCTGGCTCAGCGCCCGGTACGGGCACGGGCTAAACCAGCCGCTGGGGCTGCTGATCATCGCGTTCGGCGTCGTGTCCGTGCTGCTCGCGTGGATGATGCTGCCGAAGGCGCTGAACCCGTGGCAGCGGGCCGGGCTGGTGGCGGCGTCCTCGACGCTGGTTTTCAACCCGCACGGCATCCACAACTACGTACGCTCGATGAGCGGGGCATCGTGGATCCTCGCACTGATGCTGGTGCTCGCGGCGCTGCTGGCGATGCAGCGGGAGCACCGGGTACTGGCGATCGTGTTCGGGTTGCTGGCGTCGATCAGCTACGGCACGTCCTTCGCGGTGTGGCCGGCGCTGGCCCTGGTGGCCTGGCTGCGCGGCGACCGTCGCCGCTCGATCGCGGCTCCGATGGTGGTCGGGGTGCTCGTAGTGGCGTCTTGGCTGGTGCTGCGCGGTCCGCAGGGCGGGGGCGGAAGCTCTCCGACCGACGATCCGGCGCAGGCGCTGCTCGCCGGGTTAAGCATGCTCGGCATGGTGTGGACCGGCACCGAACCGGCGATCGCGCTGATCGCGGGCGTGGCGGGTCTCGCGGTGCTCGCGCTGCACGTCCGGCAGACCGCAGAACAACGTCGCAGTGCCGCTGCTTGGTGGGGTCTGGCGATCTACGCGGTGGGGTGCGCGGTGATGATCTCCGGTTCGCGCGCCGCTTTCGGCGAGGCCGCCGGGTTGCAGAGCCGGTACAACAGCATGACCGCCGCACTGTGGATCGCGGTCCTGGTGATCGTGGTCACCTGGCCGCGTTGGCCGAAGATCCGCACCGTCGCCGTCGCGGGCACGGTGCTGGCCACCGTCGCCCTGGGCGCCCCGATGGCGCAGAGCGTGCGGTCCGATGCGCCGAACCAGAATCTGCTGGCCATCGCCGCGCGCATCGGTCACCCCGACGCGTTCGAGGACCGGTTCCCCGAACCGGACCAGCTGCTGCCGCGGCTGCAGGCGCTCGGGCACTACCCGTTCTCCGGCGAGTTCACGCTGGGCTGTCCCGACGGCCTGGAGATCGGCGACCGGGTCAGCACCGCGGAGTGGCGGACCCCCAGCGTCGGTGCGCTGCGGGAGTCGCGGCCGGACGGCCGCGACGTAGTGCTCAACGTGGAGACCGACCAGGTTCAGGGCGGCGCCCGGATGCTCAAGGGCTGGGCCATCTCCGGGATCGAACGCGCCGAGTGCATCGCCGTGCTCGACCAGACCGGCACGGTCGTCGGCGGCGGAGTGGTCGACATCCCGCGCTCGGACGCGGAAGCCAAGACGCCCGGCATCGAGATCGGGCTCGGCTTCGAGGCGGTCGCCCCCGCGCAGCCCGGGCTGCTGCGCGTCGCCTTCCACTTCCCCGACGGCTGGTGGATCCGGCCCCTCACGGAAAGTCCGCAGGTCAAGCCATGACAGATGCCGCACCGGACGTCGAGGTCTCGTTGCTGGCCCCGGCCAAGAACGAACGCGAGAACCTGCCTCGGCTGTTCGCCGAGATCCGCGATGCGATGCAGCAGCAGCACCGGACGTGGGAGCTGCTGGTCGTCGACGACGGCAGCACCGACGGCAGCTGGCAGGTGATCGCGGAGCAGGCCCGGCAGGACCCCCGGTTCCGCGGCATCCGGCTGCGGCGCAACTTCGGCAAGGCCGCCGCGCTGGCCGCCGGGGTCGCCGAGGTCCGCGGGGGGTTGTTGGTCACGCTGGACGCCGACCTGCAGGACGATCCCGCCGAGATCCCGCGGCTACTCGCGGAGCTCGACAACGGGGCCGACCTCGTCAGCGGGCACAAGGCGCAACGGCAGGACCCGCTGGGAAAGCGGCTGCCGTCGAAGGTGTTCAACTGGGTTACCGGGCTGATCACCGGCCTGAAGCTGGCGGACCACAACTGCGGGCTCAAGGCCGCGCGGACCGAGGTCTACCGGCGCGTGCCGCTGTACGGGGAACTGCACCGCTACATCCCCGCGCTAGCGCACCAGCTCGGCTACCGGGTCCGCGAGCTCGCCGTGCACCACCGGCGGCGGGTGCACGGCAAGTCCAACTACGGGCTGGAGCGGTACGTGCGCGGCGCCCTGGACTTGCTCACGGTCGTGGCGCTCACCCGCTATGGGCGACGCCCGGCTCACCTGTTCGGCGGGCTTGGGTTGCTGGCCGGGACGATCGGCACGCTGATCCTGTTCTACCTGAGCGGGGTGTGGCTGTTAACCGATCAGTCGATCGGCACCCGCCCGCTGCTGACTCTGGGAATCCTGCTGGAGATCTTCGCGGTGCAGATGATCTCCGTCGGTCTGCTCGCCGAGCTGGTGCTGCACCGGACCGGGCAAGACCAGGACGTAGACGTGCTGGTGGCCGACCAGACGACGAACGCGAGCCCGGCTCAGTCCGGTAAGTCACCGTGAGTGTTCACGGTACTGTGGCAGCCAGCAGTACATACGGGTTCTGACCAGTGGGAACACGCAGCGCTGCGGGCATGCGGAAACGGCCCGGCGGACACGCGAGGGGTGCGCACAACTACGGTCGATCACCGGCCGTATGGTCTCCCCGTGCACCCTGAGTCGGCGAAGAAACTTCGGCTGTCCGCCTCGCTGCTCGGGCTCGTCGGCACCGTGCTGGCGTTGCTCGTGCCTTTCCTACCTATCAACCACGATGTGGTGACATTACGGTGGCCAACCGCGGAAGGCACGAAATCGGTGTCCGCGCCGTTGGTCGCCTATTCACCGCTGTGGCTGGACGCGGAGGTGCCGTGCGCGGCCGCGCACGGGCTGGACGCGCGCACCGCGGGGCCGGCAATCCTGTTGAGCACCAACCCGCCGTCGTCCGACTACGGCAAGCTGACCGGGCTGACGTTGCAGGTCGACAACGGCCAGGCCGCGCTTTACTCCAAGGGCCAGCAGGTGAGCACCGTGCCACTGCCGACCGGTGACTGCACCATCAGCGTGCGCGCCGACGCCTCCGGCACCTCCGCCGGGATCGGCAAGCAGGTGTGGGCGCGCGTCCTCGGCGACCAGCGCCCCCAGCTGACCGGCATCTACTCGTCGCTGGACAACACCGTCGACGACGTGCGCAGCCTGTCCTTCGAGGCCCGCGTCGACAACCGGTTCAGCAGCTATGCGACACCGCTCAAGCTCGTGGTGATCGCCTTGACCATCGCGGCGTTCATCGGCTCGGTGATCTGCCTGCGACGGCTGGACGTGCGCGTTGGACGGCGTCCGCCGCGGCTGGCCCCGCGCGGCTGGTGGAAGCCGACCTTTCGCGATGCGGCCGTATGCGCAGCACTGGTCGTATGGTGGTTGATCGGCGCGATGACCTCCGACGACGGCTATGTGCTGAGCATGGTGCGGTCGGAGCACAGCGCTGGGTACGTCAGCAACTACTACCGCTGGTTCGCCAACCCGGAATCGCCGTTCGGCTGGTTCTACGAGTTCTACGCGCTGTGGGTGCAGGTGTCGACGGCAACACCGTGGGTGCGGTTGCCCGCGCTGCTGATGGGCGTCGTCAGCTGGCTGCTGATCAGCCGCGAGGTGCTGCCGCGGCTCGGCCAGCAGGTGCGGCGCAGCAACGCCGCCGGCTGGGCCGCCGCCGCGGTGTTCCTGGCGTTCTGGCTTCCCTACAACAACGGGCTCCGCGCCGAGCCGGTCGTGGTGCTGTTCTCGCTGCTGGCGCTGTGCGCAGTGGAGCGGGCCGTCGCGACTGGGCGCCTGATGCCCGCCGCGCTGGGCTTGGTCGGCGCCGCGTTGTCCGTGGGCGTCAACCCGCACGGCCTCGTCGCGGTGCTCCCCTACATCGCCGCGGTGAAACCGTTGTTCCGGTTGGTGCGCAAGCGGGCGCAGGAGTTCGGCTGGGTGCCGGTGCTGGCACCGATCTCCGCTTCCGGGTTCGTGATCCTGACGCTGGTGTTCTACGACCAGACGTGGCAGTCGGTCATGGACGCGATGGAGCTCAAGACCACCTTCGGTCCCAACGGCCGCTGGTACGAGGAGCTCAACCGCTACAGCCTGCTGTTCAGCCAGAGCCCGGACGGTTCGCTGACCCGCCGGTTCCCGGTGCTGCTGGTGATCCTGTGCCTGGCGACCTGCGCTGTGGTGCTGCTGCGGCGAGGCCGCATCCGTGGCGCCTCGCTCGCCTCGAGCCGACGGCTGCTCGCGGTCACCGCGCTGTGTTTTGCCGTGCTGGCCCTGACCCCCACCAAGCACACGCACCACTTTGGCATCTTCGCCGCATTCGGTGGCGCGCTGGCCGCGCTGACGGCGTTGGCGACCAGCACCACCGTGCTGCGCTCCCGGCGCAACCGGGCGGCCTTCGTCGCAGGGCTAATGGTGATCTTGGCGTTCGCCTCCACCGGCCCGAACGCCTGGTGGTACGTCTCGGGCTGGGGCATCCCGTGGTTCGACAAACCGCCGTCGATCAGCGGGCACCAGTTCAGCACGCTGTTCCTGGTCTTCGCCGGGATCGCGGGCATCATCGCGCTGATCGAGCACCTGCGGATCGACGAGAACAACCCGAAGATCGTCGATGAGCGCTGGGACAGCCCGGAGAAGCGCAGCCGGGCGCTGCGGCTCGGGACCGCGCCGCTGTCGGTGCTGTGCGCGCTCATGGTGTTCGGCGAGGTCTCGGCGTTCGGTAAGGCCATCCAGGAGCGCGGCGACAGCTACAGCCTGTCCACGGACAACATCAAGCAGCTCACCGGGGCCAGCTGCGGGTTGTCGGACTACATCGGGGTGGAAACCGATCCGCAGGCCAGCGTCCTGCCAGTGTCGCCCGAGCAGCCCACCGTGGCCGCGCCGCCCAAGAACTCCGACGTGCCGGTGCCGCCGCGCCGCTTGGCCGATCGGGAGACCGCCGAGCAGTACCTCCAGCCCAAGCAGGTCGGCTTCACCCGCCCCGGCGTACCCCCGAGCGACGGTGCCGCCCCGGAATCGCCGAACTGGAAGCCGCCGCACCAGTTCGGCGGCGACAACGCCCCGGCGTGGGGCAGCTTCGACGACGCCGGGACGAACACCGGCGAGTTGCGCACCCCCTGGTACGACCTGCCGGAGTCGGCCCGCAACGGCGAGGTGCCGGTGGCCGTGAGCCTGGCGGGCGCGGAGACCGGGGCGAACTTCGTGCTCCTCGAATTCGGCAAGGACACCGACCGGGGCTTCCAGATCACCGGCCGCTACACCGTGGAGCAGGGGCCGCCTCCCGGGTGGCGGGACCACCGCTACATGCTCGGTGCCGAAGCCGAGGGCGCGACGAAGATGCGGCTGGTCGCGGTCGACCAGGCGCTGGGTCGGGAGGGCTGGCTCGCGGTGACCGCGCCGCGGGTGCCCAAGCTGACGAACATGACCGAGGTCATCGGCGACGGCGCGACGTTCGTCGAGTGGCCCGCCGCGCTGGTGCATCCCTGTCTGCGGATTTCCGGGCTGTACAACGGGATCGCGGAGATGCCACGGTTCCGGGTGTCGGCGGGCGAGGAGGTCCGGGACATCGGCGAGGGCTGGTCGTCGCCGGATGCCGGCGGGCCGTTCGGCTGGCTGACCGTGGCGTCCAGCGTCCGAGAGCTGCCGACCTACCTGCGCAACGATCCGCAGCAGGACTGGGGCTCGCTGTTCGTGGTGCACCCGTATGAGGCGGATGCGCTGCCCGCGCAGGCGGCGATGGAGGTGCACTCCGAAACCCACTGGGGCACCTGGTCGCCGGGGCCGCTGACGCAGTCCGTGGAGCTGCCGGGTGACATGCCCAGCTCCGATGACCGCACCGACATCCCCACCTTCGACGACAAGCAGGAC
This sequence comes from Saccharopolyspora sp. NPDC000995, assembly GCF_053599315.1. Classification (NCBI taxonomy): domain Bacteria; kingdom Bacillati; phylum Actinomycetota; class Actinomycetes; order Pseudonocardiales; family Pseudonocardiaceae; genus Saccharopolyspora; species Saccharopolyspora sp. NPDC000995. Next base: position 46,153 of record NZ_JBSFLZ010000020.1, on the reverse strand, counting down.
TGACCCCGGGGCGGGCGTTTTCGATCCGAGTGAGGGCACCTCCGACCGACTGAGCGGATCGGGAGCCCCTCACTCATGCCTGTCCAGGTGAGGGGATTGCGGTGGTGGGTGCCTTCGGCGGCGTGGTTGCTCGCACCCGCCGCGGGTTCTGGTGTCGGGGCGGGTGGGCATCATGGGGGCCGTGAATCGGTATCGCGAGCGGCCGCCGGTCGGGGCGCTGAGCACGGCCATCGCCTGCGTGTGGACGCACGGGGCTGGGTCGCTCGGCTACCTGCAGCGCGTGGTCCCGGACGGCTGCGTGGATCTGATCTGGATGGGCGACCGGCTCGACGTGGTCGGACCGGACACTACGGCCAGGCTCTCGTCGCTGCCGCCGGGCAGCCGCATCACCGGGATCCGCGCCAAGCCCGGCGCTGCCCGACTGCTGCTGGGCGACATCCCCGCCACCGAACTGCGCGATCTGCAGGTCGACAGCATCGACATCTGGTGCTCCCCGATGCGGGATGTCATGGGCAGGCTCAGCGATGAGCCGGATCGGGCTGGGCGGATCCTGGAGGAGTTCGCGTTCTCGCGGCTGTCGAAGTACCGGCCCGATCCTGCGCTAGCGCATGTGGTGGCTGCCCTCGATGCTCCGGTCCCACCCGCGATTCCGGTGCTCGCGGACAGCGTCGGGCTGTCCGTGCGCCAACTCCGACGGCGTGTCGCGGCTGCCGTCGGATATGGCCCGCAGACGCTCGCCGGCGTGCTCCGCTTCCAGCGGGCGACGCGGCACGGCTTGGGCTGGGGCGGACTCGCGGAGCTCGCCCACGCCAGCGGTTACGCCGACCAAGCGCACTTCACGCGCGAGTTCCGCCGCCTCGCCGGGGTGACCCCACGCCAGTACTTCAGCATGTTGCCGCAGAACGGCTTGTGAGTGCTTTGGGCGCTATGGAGGCTGGTTGCAAACTCGTTATGCGGCGGTGACGCGCCTGGCGTCGCTGCCGTGCAGCCAACGGACCCTCCAGCGACGATAGATGGTGGTGGCACAAACGGGCCGTTCACCTCACACCCGACCTCGGCAGCGCCCTGGATAGCTCGGGTGGCGCGCTCCGCTAGGCGTGTTAAGAGCCTCGGCGCTTCAAAGACACCAGCGGCCCCTTTACAACGCCGCACCACCACATCCCGAACAGCCGCCATAGCACCGCGAGACCACTCACCGCACCTGGCGATCAGGCGAGAGCGCTCCAGAAATCGAGGCGGTGTTCCGCGACGAAGTCCGTTCCGGTGATCTTTTCCGGATGCAGCGACTGCACGTGCGGATCGGCCGACGAGAAGATCTGCCAGCCGGGCAGATCCGGCCCGTTGGGGTCACCGCTGCGCGCGAAGTTCGCCCAATAGCGGTTCATCGTCGCCGCCAGTCGGCGCTGCGCTTCGGTCAGCGGTGCCGGGTCGCCGAGGTCGAACTGATAAGCAACCTCGGCGCAATGGTGGGCACCGGGCGGGAATTCCGGCGGGAACGGCACGACCGGCGGCGCATCCCGGTCGGCGAGTTCGTAGACGTACGTGGCGGTTTCCGCGCTCAGCGCGTTCGCGAAGTCCCACACCGAGCGTGCCCAAGCCGCGTCACCGATCACATCCGCCCAGGCCAGGCTTGGAGTCGCATGCGCATCAACGGGGTACCGCTCGGCCACCTCGTCGGCTGCGGCGTCTAAGCCGTCTGCGAGCAGCTTGTCGTAGCCGTCGCGCCTGATCGGTCGACCTGCGGCGACCCAGAACAGCGCCGTGAACAGCCTGGCCTCGTCCCGGGTTCCACCGGTAAGCACCGGGACCCGGTGGAACCGCCCACCGGGCAACGCCTGCATCGGGGAGTCCGGCAGCACCGCGCCGCCGAAAGCTGGCCGGCTGAACACCGATGACACGTTGATCAGCTGTTCGACCGGGACGCGGCGCAACTGCTCGATCGCCGCCCCCTTCCCCGGCTGCACCCAGCCGAGCTGGCCGACCAGGTGATCCGCCAACCCTCCGAGTTCCGCTGTGGACAGTTACATGGTCGGCATCTCGGGTGATCCGGGTGCCCAGGCACCGGCCGGGGAGCGCAGCAGCCTCCAGTACTCGCGCGGTCAGCAGACGAAGTGCTCGACCGCGGCCACGCGCTCGGCGGTGCATCGAATCATGTGTCGACGACAAGAAGAATGGCCGATCCGTTCTTGAACGAATCGGCCATTCTTCTCGATCTACTCAATCTTCGGTGGTAGCCCCTGTAGGGGCGTCCTCCACCGGCGGACCGGCCGGACGCGACGCGGCCCGGCGAACCCGTCGCACCGGCGCGGCCGGGGCGACGCTCGGCATTCCGTTGTCAGCGGACTGCTGCGGCTCCGCCGACTTGCTGACCACCAGCGGAGTCGCCGGAGCACCGGCGCTCCCAGCGGCCCGCGTCGCCTTCCGCCGCGGTCGGCCATTGGCCTCCGCGGGGGCCTCCGCCACCGGCTCGGCCTTCTGCGGCTCAGCCTTCACCGGCTCCGCTGAAGGCTCGAGCGCCTTCGGCTCGACAACCGGCGTCGCCGCCTCCGCCGTCACGGCCTTCGGCTCGACGACCGGCTCTGGCTCAACCGGCGCCTTGGGCTCGAAAACCGCCTTCGGCTGAACCGGCGCCTCCAGCTTCGGCGTCTCCGGCTCGGTCTTGACGGCCTCGACCTCGACTGCCGCAGGCTCCGCCTTCACCGGCTCCGCCGACTTGACGGGCTGCGGCTTGGGTTGCTCGACCTTGGCAACCTCGACCTTCGGCTCTTCGGCCTTGGCAGCCTCCGCCTTGGCCTCGCTGCGCGGCTCCGCAGCGGGCTGCTCGTCGTGTTGCTTGCCGCGGTGCCGGTTGCGGCGGGCACCGTTGTTGGCGGCCTGGCCGTTCGGTTGCGTGACCGGCTCCGTCGAAACCAGCAGGCCACGGCCGCGGCAGTGCTCGCAGGTACTGCTGTAAGCCTCCAGCAGCCCGGTGCCGACGCGCTTGCGGGTCATCTGCACCAGACCGAGCGAAGTCACCTCGGCGACCTGGTGGCGGGTGCGGTCCCGGCCCAGGCACTCGGTGAGGCGGCGCAGCACCAGGTCTCGGTTGGACTCCAGCACCATGTCGATGAAGTCGACGACGATGATGCCGCCAATGTCGCGCAGCCGGAGCTGGCGGACGATCTCCTCGGCCGCCTCCAGGTTGTTGCGGGTGACCGTCTCCTCAAGGTTGCCCCCGGAGCCGGTGAACTTGCCGGTGTTGACGTCGATCACCGTCATGGCTTCGGTGCGGTCGATCACCAGGTAGCCACCGGAGGGCAGCCAGACCTTGCGGTCCAGGGCCTTGGCGATCTGCTCGTTGATCCGCTGCTCGGTAAACACGTCGTTCTTGCCGACGTGCTTGTGCAGCCGCTGCGCCAGGTCGGGTGCGACGTGCTTGACGTAGGCCTCGATGGTGTCCCAGGCGTCGTTGCCCTGGACCGTCATGGTCGAGAAGTCCTCGGTGAACAGGTCGCGGACGACCTTGATCAGCAAGTCCGGCTCCTCGTAGAGCAGCTGCGGGGCCTGCGCGCCCGGCGTCTCGGCCTTCTCCTTGATGACCTCCCACTGCGCCTGCAGTCGCCGCACGTCGCGGTCCAGCGCCTCTTCGCTGGTGCCCTCGGACGCGGTGCGGATGATCACCCCGGCGTTGTCCGGCACGATTCGCTTGAGGATCTCCTTGAGCCGCTTGCGCTCGGTGTCCGGCAGTTTGCGGCTGATGCCGGTGGCACCGCCGCCCGGCACGTACACCAGGAATCGGCCAGGCAGGCTGATCTGGGTGGTCAGACGCGCGCCTTTGTGGCCGACCGGGTCCTTGGTGACCTGCACCAGCACGCTGTCGCCGGTCTGCAGGGCCTGCTCGATGCGGCGTGCCTTACCCGCCAGCCCGGCTGCGTCCCAGTCGACCTCGCCGGCGTAGAGCACCGCGTTGCGGCCCCGGCCGATGTCGACGAACGCCGCCTCCATGCTCGGCAGCACGTTCTGCACTCGGCCGAGGTAGACGTTGCCGACCAGCGAGCCGGAGCCCGACGAGGTCACGAAGTTCTCGACGAGGACGTTGTCCTCGAGCACCGCGATCTGGGTCTGGTCGCCGTTTTGCCGGACGACCATCTTGCGGTCCACCGACTCGCGGCGGGCCAGGAACTCGGCCTCGGAGAGCACCGGCGCCCGGCGGCGACCGGCCTCGCGGCCGTCCCGGCGGCGCTGCCGCTTGGCTTCCAGCCGGGTTGAGCCCTTGACCGCGCGGACCTCGTCGTCGCTGCTGTCCTGGCGGGTTTCCGCGGCCGCCGGCTCGCGCACGTGCACGACGGTGTTCGGCGGGTCGTCCTCACGGGCGCCGCTCTCGTCGTCCGCAGAGCCCTTGCGACGGCGGCGACGCCGACGGCGCCGGTTGGACTCGCCGGCGCCATCGCCCTCGGCTGGCTGTTCCTCGGTGGCTTCGTCGGTGGCCGGTTCAGCTGCTTCGGCGCTGGTCTCCTCGGTGGTCTCGGACTCTTCCTCCCCGCCCGACTCGGACTCGGCACCGCGACCCCGGCCACGGCCCCGGCGGCCCCGCCTACGGCGGCGGCGACCAGCGGGTTCGTCCTCGGCCTCGGCGTCGGCCCCTGGCTCTTCGGGCTCGACGGCCTCGGGCTCCGGCTGCGCCTCCTGCTGCTCCAGCCCGGCCTTCGATACGGGCTGCGGCCCCTGCGGCGGCTGCGGTGCCAGGAACATCGCCTCCGGAGCGGCGAAGAGCGGCGTCAGCCCGGGCGCGGCCGCGCTGGTGGCCGACTTGACTCTGGCGGGCGTGAAGTCAGCAGCGGGCACCGCGGGCTCGACCGCAGCCTGCGGTTCGGCCCCGGCCTCGCTACTGCTTTCGGCCTGCGCGGGCTCGGCCGGGCTGTCAGACTCCGCCACCAGCTCGGGGTGCAGGGCCTGCACCACCTGCAGGGCAACGTCGCGGGTGATGTTCGACTGCGCGCTGCGGACCGATTCACCGATCGATTCCAGCGTCGTGATTATCTCCCGGCTGCTGGCGCCCAGCAGCTTGGCCAATGCGTGCACCCGGAGTTTGGCGGGCAGTTCGATCGTGCCCCGCTCTTCCCGGGTAGGTGTGGGCAATTGCCCGCTGGTGCTTCCAGCGGGCGTATCCATGTTCAACATCCAGCTCCTCCGCCCCCGGGCGCGTCCGGTGGACGCGGCCGCACAGAGGCATGTGCGATCTTCGGTCTCCGCCGCCCGCAGGCGACGGCAATTCTTTGTGGTCCCTCCGCCCCGGCCTTCAGGCCGGGAAGTCACACGGCGGGTCGACGACGTCCGCGCCGCCGTCACCCCGCCGCGGGGCCTCCCGCCGGAATCTGGTCGCCGCCTGAGGCCCGGGCCAACGGGTCGACAATCCCCCCGCCGTCGAGCCGACCCTGCTCCAGCCGGGTCGCGCTCGCGGCGGCCGACGGTGCCAGACCGGCGACGACACGCAGGGCGCTCAGTACGTCGTCGGGTCGCACGACCGGTGTTGTCTGCCGCACGACCGTTACAAGTATCCCATACGGTTCCGACGCCTCGGGCCAATCGTCCACCTGGGCGGTCGACGCGGAAATTTGATCACTCTGCGCGACGGTCCGGGGACCGCCCTGGACCTCCGCGCTGACCAGCGCCGCCCGTGCGTCGATGGTGCGGCGGCCGTCCTTGGTCATCCGCTCCACCAGCGCGGTGTCGGCGGCCATCAGCGCCGTTACGGCGTCGCGCAGCTCGGCGACGTCCGTGCCGGGAAGATCGATCCGCCACCGGCTGACCTGCAGCCGGTCGGCGAGTGCACCGGGCTCGGCGTCCGCCGCGTCCAGCACGTCGATCCCGTCCGGCAGCGCGGCGTTGAGCTCCTCGCGCAGCACCTCCGGGGCGAGTCGTTCGACGAGTTGGATCTCGACGTACTCGGCCACGCTGGACACGCCGGTGGGCACCGCGCCCGCCCAGGACACCTTCGGGTGCGGGCTGAAGCCCTGGGAATATGCCATGGGCACCCCTGCCCTCCGCAGCGCGCGTTCGAAGGCGCGCGCGACGTCCCGGTGCGAGGTGAACCGCAGCCGCCCCCGTTTGGCGTAACGCAGCCGAAGCTTCTGCACCGGTGGCGCCGAGGGATTGGGGTGATCTCGCCGACTCAGGATGCCCTCCCCGACCATTAATCGTCATCGGCGGTCGCCGTTGACCGCTCCGATGTCGATGCTTGCGTGTTCAACCGCAGTGTGACAACACCTGCGGGTCATGTTTCGAAGGACCGTACCCCGACGACCACCCGTGCACCGACAGCTCGGCTCACGGGCTCCGACTGTTCCCGCGCCCGTCACCGGTTCCGCCGAGGCGCAGCCGTCCCGCAATATCTGACCAGCCGAAACCGGGTTCTGGTCCGAGTGATCAGCCGCCGTTGAAGGCCGGGTTGCGCACCGGGGAGCCCTGGCCGACCGGGGAGATCGGCAGCAGTTTTCGCCCTGTCGGGCCGACCTCGATGTCGGTCCCCATCGTCGGGCACACGCCGCAGTCGAAGCACGGCGTCCACCGGCAGTCGTCCTGCTCGCGGGCGTCCAGCGCGTCCTGCCAGTCGGCCCACAACCACTCCTTGTCCAGCCCGGAGTCGAGGTGGTCCCACGGCAGCACCTCGTGCTCGCCGCGCTCCCGAGTGGTGAACCAGTCCACGTCCACCCCTAGCTGCCCGAGCTCGGCGGCGGCGCAGGACATCCAGCGCTGGAACGAGAAGTGCTCGTTCCAGCCGTCGAACCGGCCGCCCTCGCGCCACACCCGCTCGATGACCCGGCCTAGGCGGCGGTCGCCACGCGAGAGCAGGCCTTCGACCAGGGACGGTTTTCCGTCGTGGTAGCGCATGCCGATGTTCCGGCCCAGGCTGCGGTCGGCGTTGATCGCCTGGCGCAGCTTGCGCAGCCGGTCGTCGATGGTGTCCGGGTCGGTCTGTCCGGCCCATTGAAACGGGGTGTGCGGCTTGGGCACGAACCCGCCGATCGAAATCGTGCAGCGGATGTCCTTTCGTCCCGAAACCTCACGACCGGCCCGGATGACCTCCTTGGCCATTTCGGCGATCTGCAGCACGTCCTCGTCGGTCTCGGTCGGCAGGCCGCACATGAAGTACAGCTTGACCTGCCGCCAGCCGTTGGCGAACGCGGCGGAGACGGTGCGGATCAGGTCCTCCTCCGACACCATCTTGTTGATCACCCTGCGGATCCGCTCGCTGCCGCCCTCGGGCGCGAAGGTCAGGCCGGAGCGGCGGCCGTTGCGGGAAAGCTCGTTGGCCAGGTCGATGTTGAAGGCGTCCACCCGGGTCGAAGGCAGCGACAGCCCGGTGTTCGTGCCCTCGTAGCGGTCTGCCAGCCCCTTGGTGATCTCGGCGATCTCGGAGTGGTCGGCCGAACTCAGCGACAGCAGGCCGACCTCTTCGAAGCCGGTGGCGGCCAGCCCGCGCTGCACCATCTCGCCGACGCCCTCGATGGACCGCTCCCGCACCGGTCGGGTGATCATCCCGGCCTGGCAGAACCGGCAGCCCCGGGTGCAACCGCGGAATATCTCCACGCTCATCCGCTCGTGCACGCTCTCGGCCAACGGGACCAGCGGTTTCTTCGGGTACGGCCAGTCGTCGAGCTCCATGGTGGTGCGCTTGAAGACCCGGTACGGCACCCGGTCGCGGTTGGGCACGACCTCGTCGATCGCCCCGTCTGGGCGATAGCTGACGTCATAGAACTTCGGCACGTATACGCCACCGGACTCGGCCAGCCGGAGCAGCAGCTCGTCCCGGCCACCCGGCTGTCCTTCGGCCTTCCAGCGGCGGATGGCCTCCGTGATCTCCAGGACGGCTTCCTCCCCGTCGCCGAGCACCGCGGCGTCCAGGAAGTCGGCGATCGGCTCCGGGTTGAACGCCGCGTGCCCGCCGGCCAGCACGATCGGGTCGTCGTCGGTGCGGTCCGCCGCGTGCAGCGGGATGCCCGCGAGATCGAGCGCGCTGAGCAGGTTGGTGTAACCGAGTTCGGTGGCGAAGCTGAGACCCAGCACGTCGAACGCGCCGACCGGGCGGTGGCTGTCCACGGTGAACTGCGGGATGTCGTGCTCCCGCATCAGCTCTTCAAGGTCCGGCCACACCGCGTAGGTGCGTTCGGCCAGTACGTCCGGCTGCTCGTTGAGGATCTCGTAGAGGATCTGCACGCCCTGGTTGGGCAGGCCGACCTCGTAGGCGTCCGGGTACATGAGGCACCACCGGATGGCGACGTCGTCCCACGCCTTCGCCGTCGCGTTGAGCTCCCCACCCACGTATTGCACGGGTTTGGAGACACGCGGCAGCAGCGGTTCCAACCTGTCGAAAACGGACTCAACACGCACGCGACCAGGGTAGAGGTCCGCCCCGGTCGGGAGGACCGGGGGCGATTTCAATTGGAAACCGGAGCTCCAGTTCCAATTGAAATCGCGCAACCCCGGAGTTCAGACGTCCCGGGTGAACCAGATTTCGTCGCGGTCGCCGCCAGTGGCGACCCGGACCGCGCTCGGCCAGCGACCGCGTTCGACCCAGCCGTTGGCTTCGTAGAAGCGCTCCAAGTCGTGTCCGCTGCGGGTGACCAAGTCCAGCTTCTCCAAGCCGATCGCCCGCGCCCGCACCAGGACCTCCGCGAGCAGCCGCTTTCCCCATCCCTTGCCCTGGAGCGTGGGGTCGACCGCGAGCCAGGCGAGTTCACCGGTGTGCCTGCGGGCCGGAAGCTCGCGCTGTCGCAGCACCGCCAGCCCGACCGGCACGCTCTGCTGGTCGATGGTGATCAGATACGCCTTCTCGTTCCGGGCGTCCTCGACGAGCACGGCGGACGCTGCGCGCAGCTGGTCGACCGGGTCCGTTGAGCTGAAGCCGGCCGCACCACCGGCGGCGGTGACGCGCGGCCCCTACAGACCGGCCAACGCGTCCACCAGGTCCGGGTGCGGGGTTTCCAGCCGGTGAGGGCCGGTGACGACGCCGTCGGCGTCGACGCTGGTTTCGGTCGCGGTGCTCAGATCTCGGGGAACCACAGCTTGAGCTCACGCTCGGCGGACTCGACGGAGTCGGAGCCGTGCACGAGGTTGTACTGGACTTCCAGGCCGAAGTCGCCGCGGATGCTGCCCGGCACGGCCTTGTCGACCGGGTCAGTGCCGCCAGCCAGCTGGCGGAACGCCGAGATCGCGCGCGGGCCCTCGACGCACGCTGCCACGACCGGACCGGAGGTGATGAACTCGATCAGGCTGCCGAAGAACGGTTTAGCCAAGTGCCCACTTAAGCACTGTGGGCCCCAAGGTGCATCAGCGCAGGTCAACCGGCGCGAACCGTCCTGGAAGTCACTTGACCGCGCGCACGTAGAGGCTTGCCCACTCGCGCTCCGGCTTCGCGATGGCGGGGTCGAACGGCCACCGCTCCACGTGCCGGAAACCTGCCTCCGTGAATAGGCTGGCGAGCTTCTCGAAGTCGTAGGCCCACAGATGCGCGGTGTACTTCGCCGAATCTTCTTGATCGCGGAAAAGGTAGTTGACGAGGTCGATGTACGTATCGCAGTGGAAGTCGTCACGCCGCCCGTACCACCGCTCGCGCATCTCACTCAGCAGGCCGAGGTCCCGTTCGTGGTAGCCACTAAGCACCGCGCCCCCATCAGGCACACCAGTTACTACCTGGCCGCCGTCGGCGAGGATCCGGTGTACCTCAGCGACGTAATTCTTGACCGACGTCGGGTAGTCGATGTGCTCCAGGAAGTGCTCCGAGAAGACGAACTCGGTCGTCCCGCTAGGCAATGGGATGCCTTCCCGGACGTCCCATATGAGATCGGTAGGCGGCACGATGTCGATATTGAAGAACCCAGGCAGCCGATGCGCTCCCCCACCGATCTGGACCCTTGTGTGCACCGGCAGTCCGTCGGGGTTCACGGCACGGCTTACCGCATGATTGCGGAAGAGTGCGATCTCTTCGAGAAGCGAGCGAACAGCACGCGCGAGTCCGTGCGTAACACCCCATTCGTGGAGCAGTTCCTGGAGCATGTGCTCCAACTCATCGATTCTAGTTTCAGCCATGACTCATCCTTGCGTTGCGGAAATTGACCTCACCGCGCTTCGCTTACTCCAGGAACGAGTACGCATCAAGCTGTACTTGATGTCGACGAGGCGAGGAGCGATCGTTGAGTGCAGCTTGCCGGACCGGTGAAGCAAGCCATCTTCGCCAAGTTCGGCCCGGTGAATCGAGTACTTCAGGTCGGGGTACGCCGGGTTGACCCCGATCTCCCCTTTCGGGATGGTTCCGTTGAACGGCGCGACAATGTCCATGTGGTTCCAGTAGTTCCACACCTGCAGCGCCTTGTGCTGGTCGTAGTAGAAATAGAAGTCGGGGTAGCGGCCGAAAGAGCGCAGCTCACGATGGATGAGGTGCCCGATCAGGGGAGACGCGAACTTTCGCAAGTCATCGAACTCCCAGCGAACGCAGTGCCAGTCCTCAGGATGGACGACCGCGTTGAGCAGACGCGCATTAACCAGGTAGCTGATCCGATCTCGCAGGTAGCTCATGGCGTGTGCGGCGTCCAGCGTTCGATCAACCCTGCGAAGCACTTTGCCCAGTTGGTGCGGCTGCGGACGAAACTTGCTGAGGTCGAACTTGCCGCCCATGCGCGGAAATACGGCGAACAAGAGCTCTTTGTACAGCCAGTTGTTGAGCTCGCCGATCTCGCGCAGCTGGGCGGTAGCGTTTGACGTCGAGTGAAGCATGACGTACTCAGCGAGCGCCTCGAAGTAGAGGTATCCGAGCATCGGCAGCGTTGGAATGACCTGGTCGAGGGCGCGCAGGAAGCCTTCGGCCTCCACTTCTGCGGTTCCGTGCAGCAGTCCAGAACACAGGCCCAAGAAGCCGGTGCTGTTCTTGATGCGCCCGGTGACGAGCTCTCGAAGCTGATGGCGCTCGCTTCTCGACAGTAGGTACTCAAGGTGCTCGAAGATTCGCAGGTGGAGCAGGCCGAGGCGCAGGTAGTCGATCCCGGCGAGTCCCCGGTATCCATCTGAAGGGATCGTCAGCTCGATGATCAAAGGTTCCGGCACGCCGGCCTCCGCGCCGAGTTTCTTGGCGAAGGCGGGGGCCTCCTTCGTCAGCACGTACTTGCCCAGGTTGTGCATCTGGAAGCCTTGCCGCGTCTGCGTGAGGGGCGTGCAGTAGACACTTCCTACCAAGCAGCCACCACTTGGGTAGATCACACCATGTTCGGTGATCTTCTCCAGCGCATGGGTGACGTGGAGGAGGTAGAGCTTCTTATCCCCTGAAAGGGCATCGAACATCGTGTTGCGAACCAGCAGCGCGCCGTTCGCGGTTTCGTGGACCAGGCGGCGTCGCCAGGTAGCGGTGGACTCGCTGAACTCGGTCGTAGTCGCCGCAGCTGCCGTGTACGGGTTGTGGAAGAAGACGTGGGCCTCCGCCCACATGCGGTACGACTCCCATTGATCGATCACAGCAGCCCCCATGCAGCCAGCGAAGCGAGGACCGCCTCGTCTCCCGGAACGCCTTCGAGGAACCGGGATTCGGAGTCAACGACCAGGAAGTAAGCCAATCGGTACAGCCAGTGCGGGGCCGGATGCACGAGCAGGTCCTCTCTCGGCCACCACTTGAGTTTCGGCAGGCGGTAGCGATCCAGTGCGTCTGCCGTCTTCAACAGATCCACCAGCGGCCCAGCACTCCGCCATGCGAAGTTGTGCTCTTCGGTGAATGCTGCGTAGGGAACCTCGTGCAGCTCCATTGCAATCGCTGCCTTGGCAAGATGGCGGGGCCCGCAGCGAAGATCGAAGAACTCCGCAATCTCGTCTACGTGACTGATGAACCAGTCTGCGCCTCGCTTGCCGTGCCCAACGTCGTCTTTGTCGTGCAGACGGCGGCAGTCGTGCAGAGCTCCCGCCACGACGAGCGCCTCGGTCAGATCTTTTTCGAGTCCAACGTCCTCCGCGAGGATCGCAGCGTGGACTGCTGTGCGGAGGAGATGCCGTGTCCCGTGGATCGTGTCCGCCAACAAGGGCTCAGCATGCCAATCCAGCGGTATCGGGGCCGAGAACAAGATGCGCCGGACAGCGTCAGATAGTGAAGGCACTACCTGAAGCTCGGCACGCGGGATCTCGTTTCGATTTCCTTGAATCCATGTAACAGTAGCCCAGTCGATGTATTGATGCTCAGGAAGCGCCTTGCGCGCAGCAAGCAACACAAGGCTTTCCGAGTCATCGACCGGGGCGCGCGATTCGCCCCTATCCATGAAACGGGCCTTTCCTGGATGGTTTCAGTTATTTTGGGCTTGCTTCTGTTCGAACTCCGCCGTAAAAGCGGCGAGCTCTTCTTCGGTCATAACCTGAACACCGAGCTCGCTAGCCAGGGTGTCGATGCGCTCAAGCGCGGCGCGCTGGGCATCGCGGTCAGCGCCATCAGGAAGGACCAATTCGAACTCAGCGTGGTATCCCCATGCCTCGCTGTACTTCACTGCGATCTCAACGCCCTTGTAACGGAAATCGTGCCGTTCATTGTGCGCATCGTGACGAGCGTCAGCGAACCCGAGCAGGTTGAACGTCTTCACGACCGTTTCGAGCTCGGCAGGATCGACCGCGTATTCGTACTCGGGGAAGAACGCCCCTTGCCCAATCTTGTTCGACTTGAACGAAACCTTCGCCGTGCCGCTGGAGAGATTGTGGACGACTTTCAACAGCGCATCGGGGAGGACGTAAAAATGAATGTGCTTGTTGTTCTCGCCGAGGTTCTCGGCGTTGGCCAGCAAGAAGGCCATCAGGGATTCGTGCCGTGCCCAGTCGAACCGGGCACGGCACTCAACCTCAACGCTCATCCTCCACCTCGCAGAAGATGAGCACGTCGGCCAGCCGGTGCCGCACGACACCAGAATGCGGCAGCTCAGGAATCTCAACACCGCCCACGGCTCGCCGTGGGCTCGCGACCTGTTCTGGCGTGTCAGCTGGAAGCTGATCGAGAAGGTCGGCGGCGGTGCGCGCCCACCCACCCGCAGTACCGAACTGGCGAACACCGTCGATGTCCTCGCTGCGGTATCGAACCGCCAGTGCAAAGGCGGTCTCCGCTGCAGCTCGACGGTCGAGCTGGACTTCCTGATGGAACATCGCCTCAAGACTGCTCAGCGATGCCCTGACGTCGGCGGCTGTCATCTGGCCCTTCGTTTCACATCGGCGTGTCAGAACGCGAAGGCATCCGCCGCGCTCTTGTAGTTGAACAGCTCGGCCGGGCTGAACCAAAGCTCGACCTCGTACTTGGCCTCCTCGGCGTTCCCGGAGGCGTGGATCAGGTTCATGATCGCCTTGCCGGTGGTGTTCGAGGACGCCTTCGTCTGGTGCGCGAAGTCGCCGCGAATCGTGCCGGGAGCGGCCTCCTCGGGGAACGTGGTGCCGACGATGCTGCGGACCTTCGTCACAGCGTCCACACCTTCGAGCACGACGGCGATGACCGGCCCGGACTGCATGAACTCAGCGGTGCTGTTGTATGCCTCCGCACCGCGACGCTCCTCCAGGTCGAAGTAGTGCTTGCGCGTGAACTCAGCGTCCATCTGCACCATCTTCACGCCAACGATCTTGAGCAGCGCATCCTCGAAGCGCCCCACGATTCGGCCGGCGAGCCCGCGGGCCACTGCGTCCGGCTTGAGCAGAACGAGCGAGCGTTGCACGTCAGACATGACAATCCTTTCGTCGTGATTGTGACGTCATCATGCCGTGAGCTGTCGTCAAGCGTTTCAGCTGGTCCGCATCATGTGGGCGCGGTGCAGAATCACGAGGGATCCACCGGAAGACCGTGGAGGCGGCTAAGCATCCGATACATCAACCGTTGACGCTGACGCAGCAACGTATCCACTTCCCAATCACCTGTGGGCCATACGATCCCGTCAGCGTCGCCAGTGGCTCGCACGGCAAGCGGGTTCGGGCCCTCCCGTGGAAGCGGCACCTCATGCCTCAATGTTTCCCCTGGGCAGAGGCACGCCACTGGTGCTCTACTCTCCCACCAGCTCGTCCGCCAACTCCCGCAACGTCCGCCTCAAGCTCTCGATGGCCTGCAGGTCGAGGTGCACAACCTCCGAGGGCGGGGCGAGCAGCTTCGCCCCGCGTTCGGTGCGCGCGATCCGAAGATCCCGAGCTCTGTGCGCGATGTCGCGGCACGGCACTTTCTTCCAGTCGAACGAGGACATCAGGGGCTCCTTTGGTGCCGAGAAAGGCGTCGGCACAACACAAATCAAGCGATGTGGATGGAAGTGCTGGGCCTACGGGTCCGGGGGTTTCCGTAGGCCCAGCACCGGGATGCCGAGGGACCGTCACAGCGGCGGCTGTTGAGGGGACTGACGATCCCTCGGCAGCTGAGGGCCGAGTGCACCCGAGGAGGAAGGCAGTCACACTCGACCCCGGACGACGTCGCCAAATGCGGCAGTGTTCTGGAGTGGCCGCAATTGCTGCGCGCGAAGTCGTCCCGCCGGACACGAAAAGAGCCGAAGTGCACCAGAAGCAGTTCCCCCGCTGCTTGCTGGTGTACCTCGGCTGCAGTTCCTGTCTCGTGCATGCGCCGTACTTTGGCGGCTTAGCCAGACGATTTGTGTACTAGAAGTACACGCTCAGCAATCTCACCCGATTGGTGCAACTCCCAGGCGATGTGCGAGACCTCGCAATTCTCGCCCTCCCGCATCGCGTCGGGCTTGTCTAAGCAGGTCAGCCACAGCTTCGCGCACGAACACATTGTTTCGTACTCTTTGCGGAGCAATAGTCTCCGCCGTTAGGAGTGCACGAAGCCCTTCGTCACGCGTTTTGCGTTCCGCCACGAGGGCACGACCAAGGTCGGCGTAGAACATGCCTTGCCTGGCCTTTGCTGGGATAGATGACGGGCGGACTCCCTTGGCTAGCTCCGCCACCTTGCCACCTTCACCCAGCTCGGTAGCAAGGGAAACTCGCCAGATTCCAACGTTGTCCTGTCCGAACCAAAGGAACCCGAAGTTCTCTCGCTCGCGAGGAAGGCGTAGAGCCAACTGCTTAGCCTCCCTGAGATGCGTCCAGGTGGTCTCAGCGTCACGACGCGCGGCGGCCGCCAGCGCGACGTTGAGGTGAAGCATTCCCGCGACCTGCGCTGCGTTCGGGTTGTCGATCGCCCCTCCGAGCTGATCCAGCGCGCGAAGAGACAGGAGACGCTGCTGCTCTCGCCCTTGACTGCCTGAGGAATGCCCGCGCAGCCACGCAGCGAACCCCAGCCATTCGGGCTCTTCGAGCTCTTGCGCGCACTGCTCAGCAAGGCGGGCCGCCATTACAGGCCACCCGCGAACGCCTTGGTTCTTGGTCAAGACCGCTGCCGAATGAAAGACGTGGATCAACGCTACGAGCACGCCTTTTCTGAACTCCGGCTGCTGCACATACGCCGCGTGGAGCTGGGTGAGCAGGTCAGGAACAACTTTCCCTTGCTCTGCATAGTCGGCTGCGACACGCAGGACGGTATTTAGGTAATTGACCTCGGAGGCAAGTTCCTGAAACGGCCTCGCCTGAACGCCAGGGTCGACACCAAGGTCCAAAGTAGACAATGCCGCTTCGACCTCACGCAAAGTAGCGTGCGCATCGCTTCCGATCGGATCGGTCGGCGCATACGGCGAACCGGTCAGCTCGGTCGGGTTCACCCTCAAGGCGTTTGCCAACGCTTCAAGCGTTGCACGGCTGGTAACGGGCTTCTCACCCCGTTCGATCTGCCCGAGGTACCCATGTGACAGCCCTGCGAGCTCCGCAGTGGCCCGGAGCGAGAGCTGCCGCCAAGCGCGGACTTCCCTGAGCCGTCGCCCCAAGGCGTTGTTCTCGTCCATCGAATCGCCTCCTTCTCGGCGTTCCGCCAAGAGGCTACCGGCCCGAAGGCCGGAATTACGATGCTTGCCCGATGAGACGCGAACCGCCATACGAGTGAGTTCACGAAGTTGCAGACAGTAGCTACCCTCGGTTTTACCTGCCGATACAGCCGATCCGCTTCCCCGATTACGCCGACTGCAGTAGCCAAAAGTTCGTGTAGGCGAGGCCCGTCACGCGGGCACCGCTTTGTCGGGCGGTTCTTGTTCTCGGGGCCAGGCTGCAAGGCACTGAGCCTTTCCGGGCTCGGGCTAAGGCAGCCAACGCGCGCCGCCCGCGCACCAGTGCCGCGCCGACCTCTACATCACCATCGACTCCATCACTGCACCACCTATCGCGGTCGGCGTCGGCCGGGCAAGCGCGACGCTTCAGGTGGTGACGCCTATGCGGACCAGCACGGAGCTCACCGGGTTGCACCATCTACGCAGTCGGGACCCGGCTTTTTCCCTCCGGTGAACCCGCTGTCTGGTCCAACACCGACCGCAACGGTAACCTCACTATCCTATGCTTGCCTAGCTAAACAGTGCCGCGCGACAAGCAGACGCGCCAGGTCGCGGGTCTCACGTGAAATCACTGCCCAAATTTGCCCCAATCCAAACTTATCCGTCATCCAGATCCTAGCGGAGCGTAGGTCATCTTCTTCTATTCATTCGAGTTGCGAGCTTCCGGCGGTTGCTCAAGGTTTTGCTGGCGCTTCTTTTGTTCCGACTTGAGCCAACTTCGACCGCTTCCCACTCTTGTTCGATAGCGTCGGCAGTTTGCTGAAGATAGAAGCTCCGCTCTTTGTACTTGAAGTAGCCCATGAAACCACTAGAAATACCTACCGCGAACGTGATTCCAAATGTTGCTTAGCGCAGCATTTCTTCGCTGGCCGCAATTCCAGATGTTCCCGTTGCCGCAAGCGAACCAATAATGATAACGCCTTGAAGTACGTTGTTGACTCGACGATACCCTTTACTCTCGCCGCGAAGCTCGTTAATGTCGTTGTACGCGTCTTCCTTGTAGGTGACACGTCGAACCCTGGTAGACACATCCGCGCTTGCGATCAGCAACTTTCGGGTGTCCCGCTGGCGCGCGAGGCGAAGCTCAAGTTGCCCTTCGCTCATTCGAATTCCTTGAAGCTTCCCGTCTTTTCTGACCGATTGCAGCGGCCCTCCGGGATCCCGCTTCAACAGGAAGGAGGCGATGCAGAACGATACAACGATCGGGACTGCTGGCAGATACACAGCTAGGATTACCGTACTACTTATTACAGGCACCCAAGCCATGCAATACAGCAATATTGCCAAAAGTGGCCCAAAAACTAATGATATGTTGGACCCACTTTCGCCTACGTCGAGCTATGCGCAATTCATCCTCAGTTTCACGAATTGCATGATTGAGAACGAGTAGCCGTTCGCTGTCATTCCCTTCGTTCTCTGGGGTTTGTACGCTATTTTGAGTCACGACAACCTCCGATTATTCTGGGCGAAATCCGCTAGAGCGAAACTCGACTACGACTCGCAGGATTCAATACGATTACGTCATCAGCGACGCGGAAAATCCAGCCAGAACGAGCGGCTGTCAATTCCGCTCGAGAAATCAACCAGCCGCGCCGCACTACGCGGATTCATACTTCGCAAGTCGATGGAAACAACCCGGTCGTTCCTGAATTGATTTAACACTTCACGTGTCGCCGCCTGATATTCAGACGGCTTGAATCTGACGACCTGTTGCAAACGAACGGCCGGATCATCGTGAGAGTCTCCGTTAAAACTGTTCAGTGCCACTGCTTCATCGAGGGCGACGCCCAGATCATGGGAAGCGCCCACGATGGGCACTGGATAATACGATCCTGGGTTCTGAGACTTGGAGGATGCCGCCAAAAATACTTTGCGTATTAGTAGCAGCGCAAGTGTCGTCGCGACCAGAAGGATCAGGGATGGCCCTAATGCCTGCACGATGAAAAACACCGCTTCCTCGACATTCACTTGAGCACTCTATCGCTTTCTCTGAGTAGCGTTTCGTTGCAGTTAAATTTGCGAACAACTACGCCATTCGAGCGAGAGGGGATCAAGTGCGCCTCGAACGCCTGTCCCAGTGGAAGGTCCGATCGTACCCCTTGTTGGGATGGCTCCACTCGAAGCCACGGGGTTCCGGCCCCATGAAATCCCTGGGCCTACCCGAGAAGCCACTGGATGGCCCCGATGGAGGCCACCAACCAACACGAGACCGAACATGATCACAGACCATCGGATCGGCTTCAACTGCCTCCGCGAGCTCCCTGGAAGCTGTTCGTTCTTACGTCGCACTCGATCAATCTTGTCGCATCATGTCGGCACTTGTCCGCGAGTTGAGCATTCTGGCGGCGGATGGAGGAGCACTTTGGCCTCTCGGTACGAGATTCTTGTTGGCCATCTGCGCAGCGGTCGTATCGTTGCGGAGCTGCCGGGTGAGTGCAGCTTCGAAGACACCTTGGACCGCACAGGATCCGGCCGGGCGACGATCCCGATCGACGCCGTGCCACAGGTGCTGGATCTACAGGCGGTCACGGAGACGTGGCGGCACTTTCTTGCGATCGCTCGTGGTGAGCAGGTGGTGTGGGCGGGGCCAATCTTGACGCGCAAGCCGAACGGAAACGGCACCCTCGAAATCGGCGCTTCCGGACTGGTAGCGGTGTTCGACCACCGAGTGCTGGCGCGGTTCGGGCTATGGGAGTTCACCGATCCTCGCGCAGATGTCATCTTGACCGGCCGCTCACTGCCATCCATCGCCGTCGCGATCGTCCGCACAAGGAGCGCCACGAGGGTCTCTCTTCCGGCCTCGGTGACGATCTCTGGCCATTGAGCCTTGATCAACCTGCCCTTGTACTGGCGAAGCCCAGCGATCACAGGGCTGAGGACGATGGCTCGAATTTTACTTGCGTACCACTCGCCGCTACGCGAGCAAGGAACGCCTCGTGCGTTGAGATCCTTCCAGATCGAAGTCACCGAGTGGCCGGCCAGCAACCGCTCGACGAGTTCCCGAACGATCGGAGCCGTGTCAGGGTCGAGCACCTGGCCTACGACCTTGCCGGTGTCCGGGTCGTACTTGCGCTTGTAGCCGTACTGCAGCGGCCCATGCCACAGGCCAGAGCTAGCTCGCTTACGAACGCCCCTGGCGACGCGGATCGAGATGTTGTCGGACTCAGACTCGGAGTTCACCGCATCTTGAGCCGTGGCCTTCCGGTCTGCCGGGTCGTTCATGTCGTAGACCTCGCCGTCGTATGCCCACACGACATCGAACTCTTCGCAGATGTCACGAAGGGCCACGTACATCTTCAACACGCTGCGCCCGGCTGTTCTCCCAAATGACCAGCACATCGACGGTCCCCGACCGCATCATTTCCATCGCTTCTACGAAACGAGGACGGTCCTTAGTCGCATACCGTGATGCGCTGCGCTGATTCTCGGGCAGCACTGCGACAACTTCGAATCCCTCGTCCTCGCAGAATTCGACGCATTCTTCGATCTGTGCGTCGACCGACTTCTCTTTGTCAACTGAAGCTCGCGCATACACCAAGGCGCGAAGCGGAGTCCCCTCACTAGCCGCTCGCAACATGCGAGCCCTAGCCAATCTCCCCATACTGCACAACCTAATCCATGAGACGAAAAAAGGCCCTCGTTTGTGACCGAGAGCCCCGGTTATGCAGAAGAACCTAAGTCAGAAGTAGGTTTTCCCGTCGTGCTCGGCGTAGTGCTGCTCGGCGAGCTGGCGATCAACGTTCTTCAGCTCCAGCGCGACCAGCTTCAGGCCCTTGCGCTCGATGCGGCTGATCACCTCGCCGACCAGGCCACGCTCGACACCGTCAGGCTTGACCAGGACCAGGGGGCGCTCGCTCACGGTTGACTCTCCTTCATTTCCGGTGGCGCCGGGTGCGAACACGCACCGCGCCCGATTTGCACGCCAGGGTATCGATGCAGGTGACACCCCGAGCGGCGGCCCTGCCTCAGTCCGGCGCGATCACCTCGACAGTCGGGAAGTAGGTGCGGTACCGACGCGCGTCGCGGGTCAGCAGGCGGAGTCGGCTGACCGCCGCGTGCGCACCGATGTAGAAAGCGGGCAGCGGTGACCGCTTCTCCCCGCCTCGCCTCCGGTAGTCCTGGAAGCACTTCCGCGCGAGGAACGCCGCCGACCACGGCAGTGGCATACGGATGTAGAGGTCGTCCGGCAGCACGGCGTCGAGCTCGCCCAAGGTCGAGTAACCGACCGAGACCTCGGAATACACGATCGGGTTGATCACGACGGGTCCCTGACCGCTGACTTCCTTCAACTTCAGCTCCGACCAAGGAGCCCACTGCTGGTCCACGGTGATCAGGTCCAGGAAGATATTGGAGTCGACCAAGGTGACGGGCGGACGAGCTCCCGCCTCATTCACCACGGGTCAACTCCATGATCTCGTCGGTCGTCATCTCCCCGTGCCCGCTACCGCGCAGCAGGTCGACCATCCGCTGTCCACGGCCGGGCACCGAATGCCCGCGGGTGAGGATCAGCGCGTCTCCCTCCAATCTGATCTCGATCTGATCGCCGGGTCGCAGTCCTAGTTCGCGGCGCAGGTCGACCGGGATGGTCACCTGCCCCTTCTCCGTCATCTTCATGGAAGTAAGAATACGACTTCTCCTACTTCCACTTCCACGGAATAACTCGATCGTGGCTGGTCAGCGCGTCGGGTCCAGGGTCTTGGCCCACAGCGAGCGGCCGGAATGGTCGCGGAGATCCACGGTCAGCTGCTCGGTGCGGCCGTCGATGTTGACCTCGCCGAAGTGCTGGAAGCCCTCCCACGGGGAGGCGCCCTGGCGGGTCGGGGCATTGACGAACACCTGGTCCGGGCCGAAGGTCGGGTCGAGCTTGTTCGGCCCGAACGCACCGGCGTGCAGCGGGCCGGAGACGAACTCCCAGAACGGGTCGAACCCGGCGAAGGCCGCGCGCTCCGGCGAATAGTGGATCGCGGCCGTGTAGTGCACATCGGCTGTCAACCAGACGGTGTTGCGCACCGACCGGCGGCTGATCTCCTGCAGCACCCACGCCAGCTCGGCCTCGCGCCCGTTGGGCGCCCCCGGCAGCCCGTTCGCGACGGCCTCGATCTTGTCCCCGTCGGGCACGACGATGCCGATCGGCATGTCCGAGGCGATCACCTTCCAGGTCGCCCGCGACCGGCTGAGCTCGTCGACGAGCCAACGCGCCTGGCGGTCGCCGAGGATCCGCTGCGGCGTGGTGCCCACCGAGTTCGGGTCGCGATAGCTGCGCATGTCGAGCACGAAGACGTCCAGCAGTGGGCCGTGCGAGACCTTCCGGTACACGCGTCCGTCCACCGTGTCCTGGCGCCAAACCGGCTGCCACTCGTGGAAGGCCTGGAAGGCGCGCTCGGCGAGCACGTCGACCCGCTTCTCGGTGTACTGGGCGAGGTCCAGGATCTCGCCCGGGTACCAGTTGTTGGTGACCTCGTGGTCGTCCCACTGCACGAGCTGCGGGACTTGCGAGGCGAAGCGGCGCACATTCTCGTCCAGCAGGTTGTAGGCGAACTGCCCGCGGTATTCGGCAAGGGTCTCGGCGACCTTGGACTTCTCCGGGGTAACGACGTTGCGCCACACCCGGCCGTCGGGCAGCGTGACGGACTCCTTCAGCGGCCCGTCGGAGTACACCGTGTCGCCGCTGTGCAGGAAGAAGTCCGGGTTTCGGGCGGCCATCGCGTTGTAGATCGTCATACCGCCGAGGTCTGGGTTGATGCCCCAGCCCTGCCCCACGACGTCGCCGGACCACAGGAAGCGCACGTCCCGGCGGTTGTGCGGGGCGGTGCGGAAGGTGCCGGTCAGGGCCTCGCTCTCGACGCGCCCGTCGAGGTCCTCGGCGATGACGCGGTAGTAGGCCTGCTCGCCCGGCGGCAACCCGGTTACCCGCAGCTCGCCGGTGCCGTCCGTCTCGGGGGTCAGGAGCGGACCGGGGATCCGCCGCGCGCCACGGAAATCGGCGTGCCGGGAAATCTCTACGAACATCCGCGACGGCCGGTCGGCGCGAGTCCACACCACGGCCCCGTCGGGACGCGGGTCGCCGAGCTGGACGCCGTGGGTCAGCACCGGGCGACCGCCGCGCGCGAACGCGGGGGCGCCGGAGAGGAACATGCCGGTGGCAGCGATTCCGGTGGCAGCGGCGCCGCGGAGCAGGGCGCGCCGGTTGAGCTGGAAGTTTTCGAACCTCATGCCGCTGGTTCTATCCAGGGCAGGAAGCTTCCGGATCACCCCTGGTCAACACACAGGTGAAGGGTTCGTGCCGATCGGCCGCCGGTTCACCGGCGGCACTTTCGCGCTCACACCTGGTGCCCGGCCTATCGGCGCGATAGCTTCACGAGCAAACCGACTGGCCGGTCTGACAGGGAGGTCCGGATGCTCGCCGCCGTGCACACCGCCGCGAACCAGCCGATGCGGATCGAGGAACTCGCCGATCCCCGGCCGAACAACGGCGAGGTCGCCATCGACGTGCGCTCCTGCGGCGCCTGCCACACCGACCTGCACGTGCTCAAGGGCGAACTGCCGTTCCCGACGCCTACCGTGCTCGGGCACGAGGTGGCCGGCGTGATCGCCGAGGTCGGGCCAGGCGTCAGCGGGTTCGAAGTGGGCGACCGGGTGGTGACCAGCTTCATCATGCCGTGCGGCCAGTGCGCGCAGTGCGCGCGCGGTAACGAGGAGATCTGCCAGAGGTTCTTTGAGTTCAACCGTGGCAAAGGGCGGCTCTACGACGACGAGACCCGGCTGTTCCGGCCGGATGGCGAGCCGGTCTGGATGTACTCGATGGGCGGCCTGGCGCAACGCTGCGTCACGCCCGCGACCTCGGTCTACCACGTGCCGGACGGCGTGAAGCTCAGCGACGTCGCTTCGGTGGGCTGCTCGACGATGACCGCGTACGGCGCGCTGCGCCACGCGGCGAACGTGCACGTGGGCGACACCTTGGCGGTGGTCGCGGCGGGCGGCGTCGGTTCGGCGCTGATCCAGCTGGCGGCGGTGTTCGGCGCATCGATGATCATCGCGGTGGACATCAGCGCGGAGAAGCTGGCTGGGGCGCGGAAGCTCGGCGCGACGCACGCGGTCAACTCCGCGGAAGTCGACGCACCAGCGGCGATCCGCGAGCTGACCGGCGGGCGCGGCGTGGACGTCGCATTCGAGGCGCTGGGCGCGGTGCCGACCTTCAACATCGCCCGGGATTCGGTCGTCGAGGGCGGGCAGGTCGTGGTCGTCGGCATCGCAGCCAGGGGCACCACCGGGGAGTTCGACCTGGCCACCATCGCCCGGCGGAAGCTGCAGATCAAGGGCTCCTACGGCGCGAAGCCGCGGCGCGACATGCCGGTCCTGCTCGACCTGGTTGCCCACGGCCTGCTCCGCCCCCAGGACGCGATCAGCCGCCACTACCCCTTTGAGCAGGTTCAAGAGGCCTACGACGCGCTCAAGCGAGGCGAAACCGTCGGCCGAGCCGTCATCGACATTGGCTAGCCGCCAGCGCTCATCCGCCCAGGTTCGGTATCAGCGGGAGGTCCTGGCGAAGAGGACTCCGGCGATCACCAGGGCTCCGCCGAGCAGGGTGTTCCAGTCGACCGGTTCGGCGAGCAGGACCGCGCCCAGCGCTTTCGACCACAGCGGGGTCACGTACGTGACCGTCGATGCGATGGTCGACCCGCCCGCGCGGATCACCCGCATGTTCAACAGGAACGCGCGGCTTTCCGCCATCGCACAAGACCGGCGCATCATGAGTCAAAACAAGCAGATCTGACCCATCGATGAGGGTTCCTCATGTCGATCAACGTCGCGCAGCTGTCGCGCGTTGCTCACGGTGGCGGGCGAGGGCGGGTTCAGCGCGACGGCCGACGCGCCGCGGATCAGCCAGTCCGCGGTGTCCCACGTCGTGGCCGCGCTTGAGAAGTCCCTGGGCTGCCGGGTGCTGGTGCGCCAGAGGAAACCCGGCCGAGGGCGTTCGGCGAAACCATCCTCGAACACGCCGAACCGCCGTCGCCGCGACCGACGCCATCCGCGTGCTCGCGGAGCAGCGGGACGGGCATCCGACCGGCCCGCTCCGGCTGGCCGGGCCTCGCCGAGCTGATGCTCGACGCCAGGTTCGTGCTGGTCCCCTTGCGCCAACGCGTCTGCCGTCTCGTCCTCACCGGCCCGCTGGCCAGGCCCTGGCATCCGGCCGCTTCGGCAGTCATCGAAGCGCTCCGCCGCTAGCCGCGAGACATTCAGTCGGTCTGTTCCGGCGGGTAGCCCGGCGGGTGGCCAAGCTGGTCGTAGAGCTGCCCCTCCCGCATGCGGCGGGCGACGTCGCGGCGCAGGTACAGGATGTAGCCCCACACTGCCGCGAAGACCGCGCCCATGATCCCGACCGCCGGGTGCACGAAGGCGCACAGGATCATCGCGCCCTGCAGCGCGAGCGCGACACCGAGGCCCCAGGGGCGGCGCTGCACGAACGCGGCCGCCAGCATCAGCACCGAAAGCACCGTGACGACGACGAAGCCGATGCTGGAGACGCCGCCGCCGAGCTTCCCGACCACCGGCAGCGCGAGCATGAAAGTGATGAACTCCAGCACCAGCGTGCCCGCCATGATCCCGCGCAGGCCCTTCCACGGGTCGCGCACACCGAGCGGCGCCTCGGGCAAGCCCTTCTCAGGTTCGGGGTTCGACTGGTCGGTCACGACGGCTCCCGTGTCTTGCGGATCACTCATGCCGGCTCCTTGCCGAACAGGGCGCGCGCCTCGCCCGCGGTCACCACGGACCCGGTGATCACCACGCCGCCGCCGGAGACCGACTCGCCCGGTTCCTCGGTCTCCTCGGCCAGCTGGATCGCGGTCTCGACCGCGTTGTCCAGCCGAGGTTCCACCACGATCCGATCTGGTCCGAAAATGTCCTTGGCCATGCCCGCAAGTTCGTCGGGATCCATCGCGCGGGGCGAGGAGTTCTTGGTCAGCACGATCTCCTCGACCACCGGCTCCAGTTCGGAGAGGATGCCACGCGCGTCCTTGTCGCCGAGCACGCCGACCACGGCGATCAGTCGGCGGAAGGAGAACTCCGAGCTCAGCGCGTCAGCGAGGGCGCGAGCGCCGTGCGGGTTGTGGGCCGCGTCGACGAGCACGGTCGGTGCCGCGCGGACCCGCTCCAGGCGTCCAGGGGTAACGACGCTGGCGAAGGCTTCGCGGACCCGCTCGACGTCGAGTTGCCGGTCCGCACCTGCACCGAAGAACGCCTCGACTGCCGCTAGCGCGAGCGCGGCGTTACGCGCCTGGTGTTCGCCGTGCAGCGGCAGGAAGATCTCGTCGTACACGCCGCCCAGGCCTTGCAGCCGGAGCAGTTGGCCGCCCACCGCGACGGTCCGGGACAGCACCCCGAACTCCTGGCCTTCGCGGGCCACGGTCGCGTCCACCTCGGCGACCCGCTCCATGATCACCTTCTGCGCCTCGACGGGCTGCGCCGCCACGATGGCGATGGAACCGGGCTTGATGATCCCGGCCTTCTCCTTGGCGATCCCGGCCAGGTCGGTGCCGAGGTACTCGGCGTGGTCCAGCGCGACCGGGCAGACGACCGCGATCTTCGCGTCGGCGACGTTAGTCGCGTCCCAGCTGCCGCCCAGCCCGACCTCGATCACCGCGGCTTCCACCGGGGCGTCGGCGAAGGCCGCGAACGCCATGCCGGTGAGCACCTCGAACTTGCTCATCCGGACGTCGCTGCGCGAGTCCACGATGGACACGTAGGGGGCGACGTCCCGGTAAGCCTCGACGTAGCCCTCGGGGCTGATCGGCGCGCCGTCGATGCTGATGCGCTCGGTGGCCAGCTGCAGGTGCGGGCTGGTGTAGCGGCCGGTGCGCAACCCGAGGCCGCTCAGCAGCGCGTCCGTGATGCGCGAGGTCGACGACTTGCCGTTGGTGCCGGCGATGTGCACGACCGGATAGCTGTGCTGCGGGTCGGCGAGCAGCTCGGTGAGCGCCCTGATCCGGTCGAGCGACGGTTCGATCTTGGTTTCCGGCCAGCGTTCGTTGAGCTCGGCCTCCACCACGCGCAGCTCCTGCAACGCGGCGGGATCGGTGCCGGACAAGTGCTCACTCCCCTGCGATTTCTCGACTGGGCACGACGAATGTCGAGGTCAGTCTACGTCTCGACGTCGGGCGGGCCGTCGAAGACCCGCTCGGCTGCGGTGGCCGAGCGGCCCGGTGGGCGGCGCTCGCGGCCGCCCAGGCACGGCGGGCGGCCACCTCGCCGACCTACGGCTGGGTGGCCGGGCGAATCCAACCTGGCCGCCTCTGCGTCGGCACTGGATCCGAGACGGCCTGCCGAAGGACCACATCATGTTCTGCGGCTACGGGCGGAAGCCACGATCGCGCAAGCAGGCCGAGTGTGCCCCCAGAAAAGGGGCTCCCCACGCGTGCCGGGTGACGATTTCCCCGCGCGAAATCGCCACCCACCACTCTCGTGACCGATCAGGCCTGCGGCAGCGCGGCCAACCGCGCGTTGATGCGGGCGATGTCGGCCTGCGCCGTTTCGCGACGGGCCTTGATCTTGTCCACCACGTCGGCCGGGGCCTTGTCCAGGAATGCCTGGTTGTTCAGCTTCTTGTCGGTGCCCGCGAGTTCCTTCTCCGCCGCGGCCAGGTCCTTGGCCAGCCGCTTGCGCTCGGCAACCACGTCGACGGCGCCGGAGAGGTCCAGCTCCACCGACACGATGCCGCCGGTCAACCCCACCTCGATGGACGCCGACGAGGTGAACCCGTCGGCCGGCTCGGTGACCCGGGCCAGCGCCCGCACCGCGGGCACGTGGTCGGCCAGACCCTGCTCCACGACGCCGCTGAGCTTGGCCGCCACCCGCTGACCCGGCTTTAGCCCCTGGTCGGAGCGGAACCGCCGGATCTCGGTGATCAGCTTCTGCGCCGCGGCGATCCGCTCCGCGGCCGCCTCGTCGGCAGCCGCCCCGGACACCTCCGGCCAGTCCGCGATCACCACGGACTCGCGGCCGGCCAACGCGGTCCACAGCGTCTCGGTGATGAACGGGATGGTCGGGTGCAGCAGCCGCAGCAGCACGTCGAGCACGTACCCGAGCACCTCGCGGGTGCGCTCCGCCCGCTCGGCAGCGTCCTGCGGGACACCCGCGCCCGGTCGCTGGTCATTGGCAGGCGAAGAATTATCGCCCACGCCAGCTCCAGAAGCGTCCAGCTGGACCTTGGACAGCTCCAGGTACCAGTCGCAGAACTCGTCCCAGGTGAAGTGGTAGAGCGCCTCGGTGGCCTTGGCGAACTGGAAGTCCTCCAATAGTTCGTCCACATCGGAGACCAACTGGTCGGCCCGGTCCAGGATCCACCGGTCCGCGTCGGTGAGTTCGCCGCGGTCGGCCAGCCTCTCCGGCACCCGTGCGCCGTTCATCATTGCGAACTTGGTGGCGTTGAACAGCTTCGTGCAGAAGCTGCGCGACGCCGCCACCCACTCCTCGCTGATCGGCGAGTCGGTGCCGGGGTTCGCGCCGCGCGCCAGGGTGAACCGCAGCGAGTCGGTGCCGTAGGTGTCCATCCACACCAGCGGGTCGACGGTGTTGCCCGCGGACTTCGACATCTTCTTGCCATGCGCGTCGCGGACCATGCCATGCAGCGCGATGACCTTGAAGGGCTCCACGCCGTCCATCGCGTAGAGGCCGAACATCATCATCCGGGCGACCCAGAAGAACAAGATGTCGTAGCCAGTGACCAGGACGCTGGTCGGGTAGAACTTCCGCAGGTCCGCGGTGTCCGCCGGCCACCCCATCGTGGAGAACGGCCACAGGCCCGAGGAGAACCAGGTGTCCAGCACGTCCTCGTCCTGGTACCAGCCCTCGCCGATCGGCGGCTGTTCGTCCGGTCCGACGCAGACGACCTCGCCATTGGGCCCGTACCAGATCGGGATACGGTGGCCCCACCACAGCTGCCGCGAGATGGCCCAGTCGTGCAGGTTGTCGACCCAGTCGAAGTAGCGCTTGGTCATCTCCGGCGGGTGCACCGCGACCTGGCCGTCGCGCACCGCGTCGCCGGCAGCCTTGGCCAGCGGGCCGACCTTGACGAACCACTGCAGCGACAGCCGCGGCTCGATCGGCTCCTTCGACCGCGAGCTGTGCCCGACGCTGTGCAGGTACGGGCGCTTCTCCGCGACGATGCGGCCCTGCTCGCGCAGCGCCTCGCGGACGGCGACGCGGGCCTCGAAGCGGTCCATGCCGTCGAACTGCGTGCTGGTGCGGGCGATCCGGCCCTGCTCATCCATGATCGTCAGCATCGGCAGGTCGTGCCGCTTGCCGATCTCGAAGTCGTTCGGGTCGTGCGCCGGGGTGACCTTGACCGCACCGGTGCCGAACTCCGGGTCGACGTGCTCGTCGGCGACGACCGGGATCTTGCGGCCGGTCAGCGGGAGCTCGATCTCGGTGCCGACGAGGTGCTTGTAGCGCTCGTCGTCGGGGTGCACCGCGACGGCGGTGTCGCCGAGCATCGTCTCGATCCGGGTGGTGGCAACCACGATCGAGTCATCGCCGTCGCCGTAGCGCATGGAGACGAGCTCGCCCTCGACTTCCTTGTGCTCCACCTCGATGTCGCTGATCGCCGAGCGCATCTGCGGCGACCAGTTGACCAGGCGCTCGGCCCGGTAGATCAGGCCGTCGTCGTAGAGCTTCTTGAAGATCGTCTGCACCGCGCGGGACAGCCCGGCGTCCATGGTGAAGCGCTCGCGGGTCCAGTCCACGCTGTCCCCGAGGCGGCGCATCTGGGACAAGATCGCCCCGCCGTGCTTCTCCTTCCACTGCCACACGCGCTCCAGGAACGCCTCGCGGCCCAGGTCGCGGTGGTCGATGCCCTCGTCGCGGAGCTGGCGCTCGACCAGCGCCTGCACCGCGATGCTCGCGTGATCCATGCCGGGCAGCCACAGCGCCTCGTAGCCCTGCATCCGACGGCGCCGCGTGAGGATGTCCATCAGGGTGTGCTCGAAGGCGTGGCCGATGTGCAGGCTGCCGGTGACGTTCGGCGGCGGGATGACGATCGAAAACGGCGGCTTATCGCTGTTGGCGTCGGCGACGAAGTACCCGGCAGCTACCCAGCGCTCGTACAGCTCGGCCTCTACGTCGGCCGGATTCCAGGTCGACGGAAGTTCACGGGGCTGGGCGGCGTGGGTCTGTGTCACGCATCGAATTCTACGAGTGCCTGTTCAGCGCGTTTTCCGGGCATTAGGCTGCGCCGCGACCAGCACCGTTGTGAATCCTGGCACTTCGGCGATGCCGGTCTATGAGCGGTGTCGCACCCTATTGCCATGTCGCGTGGAGCCCCAGAACAGGACATCGACGAGAACGCCCTCCGAGTCGGTCAGCCCGGCCACGCCGCGGCGGGCGTGAAGGGCGTGCTGGTCTCGCTGCAGCGCAGTTGGGAGCAGATGGGCCTGGCCCGGACCGCCCGGACCTTGCCGCTGCTGAACCAGCGAGCGGGCTTCGACTGCCCGGGCTGCGCGTGGCCGGACCCGCGCGAGGCCGAGGGAGACAAGCGCAAGATCGCCGAATTCTGCGAGAACGGCGCGAAGGCCGTGGCAGAGGAGGCGACGACGCGGCAGGTCGGGCCGGAGTTCTTCGCCCGCCACCCGGTCGCCGAGCTGGCCGGCAAGACCGACTACTGGCTGGGCCAGCAGGGTCGCCTGACGCAGCCGATGATCTTGCGCGACGGCGACAGCCACTACCGCCCGATCGAGTGGGGCGAGGCATTCGAGGTGATCGCGGGGAACCTGCGCGGGCTGGATTCGCCCGACGAGGCCGCGTTCTATACCTCGGGCCGCACCAGCAACGAGGCGGCGTTCCTCTACCAGCTGCTGGTGCGCAGTTTCGGCACGAACAACCTGCCGGACTGCTCGAACATGTGCCACGAGTCGTCGGGGTCGGCGTTGACCGAGACCATCGGCATCGGCAAGGGCTCGGTGTCGCTGTCCGATGTGGAGCACGCGGACCTGGTGCTGGTGGTGGGCCAGAACCCGGGCACCAACCACCCGCGGATGCTGTCCTCGCTGGAGAAGGTCAAGCGGCGCGGCGGGCGGATCATCGCGGTCAACCCGCTGCCGGAGACCGGCCTGATGCGGTTCAAGAACCCGCAGAACGTGCGCGGCGTGGTCGGCGACGGCACCCAGCTGGCCGACGAGTTCGCGCAGATCCGCATCGGCGGCGACCTGGCGCTGTTCAAGGCCCTCAACGCGCTGGTGATCAAGTCGGGGGCGGTGGATCAGGACTTCATCGACACCCACACGCACGGTTTCGCCGAGTTCGCCGCCCAGGCCACCGACGTCGACTGGGAGGCCACCTCCGAGGCCACCGGGCTGGCCCTCAAGCAGATCGAGCGGATCGCGGAGATGCTGATCTCTTCGCAGCGCACGGTCGTGTGCTGGGCGATGGGGCTGACCCAGCACAAGCAGGGCGTCGCAACCATCCGCGAGGTGGTCAACCTGCTGCTGCTGCGCGGGATGATCGGCAAGCCCGGCGCCGGGGTCTGCCCGGTCCGCGGCCACTCGAACGTGCAAGGCGACCGGACGATGGGCATCTGGGAGAAGATGCCGGAGAAGTTCCTGGACGCTCTGGAGCGCGAGTTTGAGGTACCGGTCCCGCGCCACCACGGTCTGGACACAGTGGACACCATCCGGGCCATGCAGTCCGGCCGGGTCAAGGCGTTTTTGGGGATGGGCGGGAACTTCGTGTCCGCGACGCCGGACACCGACGCCACCGCGCAGGCGCTGCGCGGCTGCGAGCTGACGGTCCAGGTTTCCACGAAGCTCAACCGCTCGCACGCGACCCCGGGCCGGACCGCGCTGATCCTACCCGCGCTTGGCCGCACGGAACGCGACGTGCAGGGCGGCGGGGAGCAGTTCGTGACGGTCGAGGACTCGATGTCGGTGGTGCACGCCTCGCGCGGGCGGCTCGCCCCGGCATCCGAGCACCTGCTCTCCGAGGTCGCGATCGTCTGCCGACTGGCCCGCGAGCTGCTCGGCCCGGACCACCCGGTGCGCTGGGAGTTCTTCGAGCGCGACTACGACGTGATCCGTGACCACATCGCGCAGGTGGTGCCCGGCTGCGCGGACTACAACCGCCGGGTCCGCGAACCGGATGGTTTCGTGCTGCCGCACCCGCCGCGCGACAGCCGCACCTTCCCGACCGCGACGGGCAAGGCGAACTTCACGGTGAACGTCCCGGAGCCGATCCGGGTGCCCGCCGGGCGCCTGCTGCTGCAGACGCTGCGCAGCCACGACCAGTACAACACCACGATCTACGGCCTCTCGGACCGCTACCGCGGCGTCGAGGACGGCCGTCGCGTGGTGCTGGTCAACCCCGAGGACATCGCGGAACTCGGCTTCGCGGCGGGAGATCTGGTGAACGTGATCTCGGAGTGGACGGCGGCGGACGGCTCGCTCGAAGAGCGCCGCGCGGTCCGCTTCCGGATCGTCGCCTACCCGACGGCCAAGGGTTGCGCGGCGGCCTACTACCCGGAGGCCAACCCCCTGGTCCCGCTGAACTCGGTGGCGGAGAAGTCCAACACCCCGGTCTCCAAGGCCGTCATCATCCGCCTGCAACGGGCCTGACGCGCCGGTGCCCGTGAGTGCTTTCGGGCTACCGCAACCGAAAGCACTCACGGCCCCTGATCAGCGTCAGCCGCATTGCCACAAGAAGCGGCCTTGGCCGGTTTTCTCGTCCAGGAAAGCGTAGGCGACGCCCGCGTCGCCCAGGTCCATGTCGAATGGTTCGTCCGCGCTGTCCAACTGCGCCACGAACCGCCAGGTGCCGGGTTCATCCGGCCACTCCTCGCCCTGCAGCCAGCCCGGTTCGCCCCAGAGGTGGCTGCGCAGCAGGTCGTTGTCGTCGGTGGCGGCCTCGGGGTCGTGCGGGGTGAGTTCCGCTCGGTGGTCCGGGCCGAACGTGGGGCCTCGTCGGATGCTGGCCACCTGGTAGAAGTCCGCCGGTTCGCCGGGCTGGGCGAAGAAGGCGTTCTCACCGCTGGCCGGGTCGTAGGTGCCGTCGACGAATTCGCCGGGATCGTCCTCGGTCATGAACAGGTATCCGAGCCGAACCTCCTCGCCCGGCAGGCGGATCTGGCCGATGAACCGCATCGGCCGGCCGGTGCTCGCCGACAGTGGCCAGGTCGGTTCGGCCAGCCAAACTGGCTGGCCACCGAACTTGGTGATCGGTTCGGTGATCGGCTCCGGCGCTTCCACGAAGCCCAGGTTCTGCCGATCGATCGGGGTGCTGGTGACCATTGCATTCCTCACTGTGCGGGGTGCGCGACCGACGTTAGCGCCACCCACCACCCTCACGGGAGCTGATCGGGCCGAAACGGCCCACCTGAACCGACCAGTCCGCAAATTCAATGAGCCTTTTTCGTCATTGCCGATCCGCGGCCGCGACGCCTGGAGTCCCACGGCGCTGGGCCGCCGCAAGCGGCGTAGCCGCGAAACGGTCATTGAAATCGAAGGTGCGGTTTACATTGAAATTGCGGGCTCCGTCGACGCCCGCGTTCTACAGCTGGCGCAGAACCCCTCATGAAATGACCCGGGCTCCCGCAGGTCATCGAAGATCGCCAGGACAGGCTGGCGCCGCTCCAGGAACTGCTGCTGGGACTCCTGCCCGCGAGACCGACGCCCGGCTGTAGCGGTGCATGAGGCTGGTGTTGCGCAGGCCGGGCGCGGCGGCCTCGATCGCGTCGACGACGTTGGTCAGCATCGTCATGTCGGCGGTCTACGCCGCGGTCAGCCGGTGAACAGCTGGGTGACCTTCTGGACGAGTTCGTACACGCCGTAAGCGAAGGGCAGACCGACCCACGCCCACGCGAAGAGGAGCAGTCCCCGGCGGTTCATCGCACGCCTCCCGTGGCCGGTTCGTGGAACCTGGGGTTGACCGGCCGCACCAGTTCGTTGGCCACGAACCCGACGACGAGCAGGCCGATCATGATGTACAGCGACGTCGTGTAGAGGCCCGGCCCGGTGGCACCGGCCGCTTTGCGGACATCGGCGATCGCGTTGACGATCAGCGGCCCCAACACGCCTGCCACCGACCACGCGGTGAGCAGCCGTCCGTGGATCGCGCCCACCTCGTAGCTGCCGAACAGGTCCTTAAGGTAGGCCGGGATCGTCGCGAAACCACCGCCGTAGAACGACAGGATCAGCATCGCGCACAGTACGAAGACCGGGACCCCGCTCGCCCCGAACAGCGTGATGCCCAGGTACAGCAGCACCCCGCCGCCGAGGTAGAGCCGGTAGATGTTCTTGCGCCCGAGGATGTCCGATGTGGACGACCAGATGAAGCGCCCGGCCATGTTGGTCAGCGACAGCAGCGCGACGAACCCGGCCGCGGCGCCGGTCGCGACCGGTGTCGAGCTCTCCGCGAAGAAGCTGACGATCATCGGCGAGGCCTTCTCCAAGATGCCGATCCCGGCCGTGACGTTGCAGCACAGGACAACCCACAGCAGCCAGAACTGCGGCGTGCGCACCGCGTTGCGGGCCGCCACGTTCGCCGTGGTGATCATCGAGCGGTGCACCTGCTTCGGCGCCGCCACGGGGCGCCAGTCCTGCGGCGGCACCCGCACCAGCACCACGCCCAGCGACATGAACACCCCGTAGACCAGCCCGTGCACCAGGAAGGTCAGCGCGATCCCGGACCGAGTGGTGCCGAATGCCTCCAGCATCTGGGTCGACCACGGCGAGGCGATCAGCGCGCCCCCGCCGAAGCCCATGATGGCGATGCCGGTCGCCATGCCCGGCCGGTCCGGGAACCATTTGATCAGCGTCGACACCGGCGAGATGTAGCCGATGCCGAGTCCGATCCCGCCGACGAACCCGTACCCGAGCACCACCAGCCAGTACTGGCCGAGCGAAACCCCGAGCGAGGACAGCAGGAATCCCAGCGAGAAGCAGGTGGTGGACACCGCCATGGCCCACCGCGGGCCGCGACGCTCCACCAGCGTCCCGCCCAGCGCGGCGGACAGCCCGAGCATCACGATGCCCAACTGGAACGGAAGCGCGCTAAGCGTCCCGGACAGGCCGAGGGCTGCTTCCAGCGGCGGTTTGAAGACGCTCCAGGCGTAGACCTGCCCGATGGACAGGTGCACGGCGAGCGCGGCGGGCGGAACCAGCCACCGGTTCCAGCCAGTGGGTGCGACGATTCGGGCGGGAGCGAGCAAGTCTGCGACCATGGGACCTCCCCGATGCAGCGTTGATCACAGCGCAGCCGAGCATACTGACCTGGCAGGGAGGGCCGATGGGACGCGTCACCATGCGACGACCGGTGCTGAAGATCGCCGCCGACGGCGCCCGGACCAGGCCGGACACCCTGGTCGCCGAGGAGCCACTGGAGATCCGGGTCAACGGCACCCCGCTTTCGGTCACCATGCGCACCCCCAGCCACGACATCGAGCTCGCGCACGGGTTCCTGCTCACCGAGGGCGTGATCCACGACAAGGACCAGCTGTCCACGGCCCGCTACTGCGACAGCCCCGGCCCGGACGGCCGCAACACCTACAACGTGCTCGACATACTGCTCGCGCCCGGCGTGCAGCCGCCAGACGCCTCGGTGACGCGCAACTTCTACACCACCTCGTCCTGCGGCGTGTGCGGCAAGGCCGCGCTGGACTCGGTCCGGCTGAGCACCCGCCACTCCCCCGCTGATGACCCGCTGACGCTGGAACCCGCCACCATCATCGAGCTCCCCGATCGGTTGCGGGCCGCCCAGCGCGTCTTCGAAACCACCGGCGGGCTGCACGCGGCAGGCCTGTTCGATTCCGGCGGTGAGGTGCTCGTGGTGCGCGAGGACGTCGGCAGGCACAACGCGGTCGACAAGGTCCTAGGCTGGGCCCTGCTGGCGGACCGGGTGCCGTTGACCGGATGCGTGCTGATGGTGTCGGGACGGGCTTCGTTCGAACTCGTGCAGAAGGCGGCGATGGCCGGGGTGCCCGCGCTCGCTGCGGTGTCCGCGCCGTCGTCGCTGGCCGTGGACCTCGCGGCGGAGCAGGGCATGACGTTGATCGGGTTCCTCCGCGGCCGGTCCATGAACGTCTACACCGGAGCCGAGCGCATCGTGACGAAGGACATCGCCTGATTGCGCCCCATCCGGTTGGTGGCGGTGCATGCCGTTGGCACGATGAAAGCGCAACGGTCAAACGGGAGGACGCATGGGCAACGGTGAATCGTGCGGCCGCATGCTGAGCCGGCGCAGCGTCCTCGCCTCCGGTGTCGCCGGGCTCGGCGCGCTGGGCGTCGGGCTGGCCGCCGACCTCGACTCGCGTCCGGCGGTGCCGCTAGCCGACGCGTCGAACGTGTCCGTGGAGCAGGTGTATTCGCAGGCCCGCAACTGCCCCGTTCACCTCGTCACGATGTACCCGAAAGGCGTTGCGCTCGAAGGACTTCCGGTCTGCCTGATGCTGCACGGCCGGTTCGGCGACGCGCGCAAGTCGGCGGGCGGGCTGCCGAACTGGCTGTCCGATTCGGTCGCGGCCCGCCGCATCCCGCCGTTCGCGTTCCTCGCCGTGGACGGCGGCGGGAACAGCTACTGGCACCGGTGGCCCGGCGATGATCCGATGTGGATGTTGCTCGACGAAGTGCCGCGCTGGCTGGCCGAACGCGGCCTCGGCGGCGAAGGCGGCCGACCATTCGCGGCCGCCGGCATCTCGATGGGCGGCTTCGGCGCGCTGCTCTACGCCCGCCGCCGCCGCGAGCAGGGGGACCCGCTGTCGGCCGCCGCCGTGGTCTCCCCGGCGCTTATCACCAGCTGGCAGGAGATGAGCAAACGGCGGGCCTTCGCAAACGAGGCGGAGTGGGCGGAGATGGATCCGCTCCGCCACATCGGCGCGCTCGGCGACCTCCCCCTGGGCGTGTGGTGCGGCACCGAGGACCGCTTCATCGACGGCACCCGCCGCTTCATCCGCGCCGCCCAGCCCTCGTACGCTTCGACCACCCCAGGCGGTCACAACAGCCGCTACTACCGCAAGGCGCTGCCGGAACTCGTGGACTTCGTCGGCACCCAACTCGCCAGCTCAAGCGACAGATGAAGGCTTACACAAGGCGTCGGCGTTCCTGGGACGCGCCCGCGGTGTAGGTGTCCGTGTCGAAGCGGTCGTTGAGCGGAACCGTGCCGTACAGGGACCAGCTCAGCACCCCAGGCCACGGACCGTAGCCGGCGTCGGTGTTTAGATGCTCGCCGTCGAGGATGACGTCCATCTCGACCTGCAGGTCCTCGGCCAACGCGTGCGCCTGGTACATCGACAGGTAGGGGTCGCCCGTGCCGACCACGAGGCGGGTGATCCCGGCGGCCCGGCGCAGCGCCGAAGCTTCCGTAGGGTAGGGCGTGATGCCCTGGGCGTCGGGGTGCTGCCAGTCCCGGGCCGGCGGGGACACGAGCAGGACCCGGTCCGCGCGCCGGGACGGCCCGACGATCGTCGCCGCGTGGTGCAGCCACAGCGCCACCCCGCAGGAATGGGCCGCGACGACCAGTTCGGCTTCCGGTGGCACTGCCTCCAGCCGCTCCCGAAGCACCGGCAGCCAATTCTCGAGCATCGGCCGGTCGGGGTCGGGCAGGTCCGGCAGGTCTACCTGGACACCGTGCTCCCGGAGCTGCCCGGCGAGCCACTGCTGCCAATGCCAAGGGCCGGAACCGGTCATTCCGTGAACCAGCAGGACATGCATCTCGCTCATGGCACCGCTCCCGGAGATTGGTCGGGTCACACCCCATGATCATCTAACCCCGATGATCCGCGGGCCGCGACCCGTACCCACCGATCCGGTCATGATCAAGGCCACGGGACGGCGCCCGCCCGAGGAGCCCAAAGTGCGCCGCCTTCGGCAGCCTTTTGGCGTTCTTGATGGCGTGGAAAAGACCCATCGCACCGACTCGTCAACCGATGCACGCGCTGTGCCCTGCGCAGGCCCGCGCGAGGCACTGCACCGCACGACCGACTGTGCGACACCGCCGGGTTCCTGCTGCGACCCAGCTGGCCTCAGGCGGACTTCTCGCGGCGCTCGCGACGAGTGGCCTGCCGGGCGACGATCGTCGGGTTGACGTTCTCGCGCACCGTCTGCTCAGTGATCACGACCTTGGCCACGTCCGAACGGCTCGGGATGTCATACATCACCGGCAGCAGGACCTCTTCCAGGATCGCGCGCAGCCCGCGGGCACCCGTGCCCCGCAGGATCGCCTGGTCGGCGATGGCCTCCAGCGCGGTCTTGGTGAACTCCAGCTCCACGTTGTCCATCTCGAACAACCGCTTGTACTGCTTCACCAGCGCGTTGCGCGGCTCGGTGAGGATCTGCACCAGCGACGGCTTGTCCAGATTGGTGACGCTGGCGACCGTGGGCAGCCGGCCGATGAACTCCGGGATCAACCCGAACTTGATCAGGTCCTCGGGCATCACGTCGGCGAAGTGGTCGGTGGTGTCGATCTGGTTCTTCGACCGCAGCTCCGCGCCGAACCCGACGCTGTGCTTGCCTACCCGGTCCTCGACGATCTTCTCCAGCCCGGCGAACGCGCCCGCCACGATGAACAGCACGTTCGTGGTGTCGATCTGGATAAACTCCTGGTGAGGGTGCTTGCGACCGCCCTGCGGAGGCACGCTCGCGGTGGTGCCCTCCAGGATCTTCAGCAGCGCCTGCTGCACGCCCTCGCCGGAGACGTCGCGGGTGATGGACGGGTTCTCGCTCTTGCGCGCGATCTTGTCGACCTCGTCGATGTAGATGATCCCGGTCTCGGCTCGCTTCACGTCGTAGTCGGCCGCCTGGATCAGCTTGAGCAGGATGTTCTCCACGTCCTCACCCACGTAACCGGCCTCGGTGAGCGCGGTAGCGTCGGCGATCGCGAACGGGACGTTGAGCATCTTGGCCAGCGTCTGCGCCAGGTAGGTCTTGCCACAGCCGGTTGGCCCGAGCATCAGAATGTTCGACTTGGCCAGCTCGACGGCCTCTTCACCACGGCTCTCCCGGCGCTCACCGGCCTGGATGCGCTTGTAGTGGTTGTAGACCGCAACCGACAGGTTCCGCTTCGCCGGGCCTTGCCCGATGACGTACTGGTCGAGGAACTCGTGGATCTCGGCCGGCTTCGGCAGCTCGTCGAGCTTGACCTCGCCCGCCTCGGCCAGTTCCTCCTCGATGATCTCGTTGCAGAGATCGATGCACTCATCGCAGATGTACACGCCGGGGCCGGCGATGAGTTTCTTCACCTGCTTCTGGCTCTTCCCGCAGAAGGAGCACTTCAGCAGGTCGCCGCCGTCACCGATACGTGCCATGACCGCTGACCCCGTCCCCTCCGGCGCGCCGTCCGGTAGCGCGCCTGACCGTGTGTGCCTCCGACGGTACCTGTCGTTCCCCGGGTTCGGGGAGACTCACAGTGTCCGCCATGGCCGAGCGTGGTGTGACCAGCACCGCGTTCGGCGTGTCGTGGACAACGGCCGGGCGTGGCGAATCCACCACCATCCGGCCGTCCGCCCACTTCTACCAGGTGCGCGACCGCGCACTGCGGAATCGGGCGGTTGCTTCATCGGCGCAACCGGCACCGCCGCGTGTTCTCAGACGGTGGCCCAGGGCTCTCCGCGAGGCCAGCCCCGACGTGGCGTATTGGTCATACATGAGTCGGGGATCCCTGATCCGAGAAGGCGTCTGAGATTCCGCTATCCGCACCGCTATTGCTGTAAATGGAGTTGGAAACAGTCCTCAGGGCTTCTGCGCCGACAGCTTCCGGTAGGGCAGGACCTCGTCGATGATGCCGTACTCGGCGGCCTGCTCGGCCGTGAGGATCTTGTCCCGGTCGATGTCGTCGCGCACCTGCTCCTGGGACCGGTTGGTGTGCTTCGCCAACGTGGTCTCCAGCAGTTCGCGCATCCGCTGCACCTCGGCGGCCTGGATCTCCAGGTCGGAAACCTGGCCGTAGATGCCCTCGACCGACGGCTGGTGAATCAGGATCCGCGAGTTCGGCAGTGCCATCCTCTTGCCCTTGGTGCCGGCGGCCAGCAGCACCGCCGCGGCCGAGGCCGCCTGCCCGAGGCAGATGGTGCGCACGTCCGGCCGGACGTACTGGATGGTGTCGTAGATGGCCATCAGCGCGGTGAACGAACCACCGGGCGAGTTGATGTACATCTGGATCTCGCGGTCCGGGTCATCGGACTCAAGGAAAAGCAGCTGCGCCATCACGTCGTTGGCCGACGCGTCGTCGACCTGGACGCCGAGGAACACGATGCGCTCCTCGAACAGCTTGTTGTACGGGTTCGACTCCTTCACCCCGTACGCGGTGCGCTCGACGAACGAAGGCAGCACGTACCGGGACTGCAGAGACTGATAAGGGTTCACGACAGGTGACTCCTCGTTGCTAGGTCCGGGCGGGATGATCAGCTGCTCGGAAGGTTCGCGGCACTCGCCACGAAGTCCACGAACCCGTACTCGCGGGCCTCCTCCGCGGTGAACCACCGGTCGCGGTCCGAGTCCTGGGTGATCTTCTCCACCGTCTGACCGGTCTGCGCCGCGATCAGCTCGGCCATCTCCTTCTTGTGCCTGGAGAACATCTTGGCCTGGATCTCGATATCCGAAGCCGTACCACCGAGACCGGCCGACGGCTGGTGCATCATGATCCGCGCGTGCGGCAGCGCGAATCGCTTGCCCTTGGCGCCCGCGGACAGCAGGAACTGCCCCATCGAGGCGGCCATGCCCATCGCCACGGTGGCCACGTCCGGCTTGATCAGCTGCATGGTGTCGTAGATCGCCATGCCCGCCGTCACCGAGCCACCCGGCGAGTTGATGTAGAGTGAAATGTCGCGGTCCGCGTCCTCCGCCGCCAGCAGTAGCAGCTGCGAGCAGATCTGGTTCGAGATCGAGTCCTCGACCTGGGAGCCGAGGACGATGATGCGCTCCCGCAGCAGCCGCTCGTAAACCGAGTCGTTGAGCGAGAGCCCGTTCGTCCCCGTCCGCATGGACGGCGACTGCGCGTCGGACGCCGGAACAGTCAGGTGCTGCGTCACGTCTCCCTGCCTTCTCCCACAATGGGCCGTTGTCCACCGGGGCCACTTCGGCCACTCCGCCCACTTCCACAGTGGACCGCAACCCCGGCGATGTTCTGCTTCCCTCTCGGGTGATCCGCTACAACCGACCCTAACGAACGTGGACGGCACCAGCTTCCCAGTACCGCCCACGTTCGCTTAGAGCATGCGTAGAGTTTGCTCGGACTGGCTTTGCTTGGCGGTGCGGGTAGCGGAACCTCAGAGGCCTTCTCGACTCCCGGATCCCGACCCACGCATGACCAATACGTCGCGTCGAGGCTGTCCTCGCGATAAGAGCTCTGAGAACCCGCAGCGGTGCAAGTTGGGAAGGTGGCAGGCAAGCGGCTTCAAGCCGCTTGCCTGCCGGCCTGCGGATCACACCCAATCCGGCGAGCTCTGTATCCAGTTGTTGAGAAAGGCGGGTCACTCCGCCTTCGCGGCCTCGGCCGGCTCGGCCTGCTCGGACTCCTGCGGGCCGAACAGCTCGTCGAGGTCCAACTCGTTGCCGGCCTCGTCGGTGACGGTGGCCTGGCGAACGACCGCGAACAGCGCCTTGCTGCGGCGCACGTCGGCGAACAGCGCGCCGAGCTGGCCCGACTCTTGGGCCTGCTGGACGAACTGGTCCGGGCTCATGCCGAAGCGCTGGGCTTGGTAGATGATCCGCTGGGTGAGCTCGTCGTCGGAGACGGACACGTCCTCGGCGTCGGCGATGGTGTCCAGCACCAGCTGGGTCTTGACCGCCTTCTCCGCCTCGGCGCGAGTCTCGGCGTCGAACTCCTCGCGGGTCTTCTCCTGCTGCTCAAGCCACTCTTCGAGGCGCGCCTCGTCGTGGTCGAACGGGTGCACCGCGTCGTGCTGGCGCGCCTCGATCTCCGACTCGACGACCTTCTCCGGCAGCGGCACCTCGAGGGTCTCCAGCAGCGCGTCCAGGACCTTGTCCCGGGCCTGCATGCCCTGCTGCATCTTCTTGACCCGGCCCAGCCGCTCCCGCAGGTCGGCGACGAGCTCCTCGACGGTGTCGAACTCGCTGGCCATCTGCGCGAACTCGTCGTCGGCCTCGGGCAGCTGGCGCTCCTTGACGGAGTTGAGCGCGACCGAAACCTCGGCGTCCTTGCCGGCGTACTCACCGGCCAGCAGCTTGGTCGTGAACGTCTTGGTGTCGCCCTCGCTCGCGCCGATCAGCGCGTCGTCGATGCCTTCGATGAGCTGACCGGAGCCGATCTCGTAGGACAGGCCGCTGGTCTTGGCGTCCTCGACGTCCTCACCGTCGACGGTGGCCGACAGGTCGATGCTGACGAAGTCGCCCTCCTGCGCGGGGCGCTCCACCCCGGCGAGGGTGCCGAAGCGGGCGCGCAGCGAGTCAAGTTGCTCGGTCACCTCGTCCTCGGCGACCTCGACGTCGTCCACGCTGACCGACAGCTCACCGAAGGCGGGCACGGTGATCTCGGGGCGGACGTCGACCTCGGCGGTGAACGCGATCTCCGCGCCGTCCTCGATCTTGGTCACCTCGATGTCCGGGCGACCGAGGGTGCGCACCTCGCTGCTGTTGACCGCCTCCAGGTACTTGGCCGGGACCGCTTCGTTGACGACCTCGTCGAGCACGGGGCCCCGACCGATGCGGCTCTCCAGCACCCGCGCCGGGACCTTGCCCGGCCGGAAGCCGGGGATGCGGACCTGCTGGGCGAGTGCCTTGTACGCGCGGTCGAAGTTCGGCTTGAGCTCGTCGAACGGCACCTCGACGTTGATCCGGACGCGCGTCGGGCTCAGGTGCTCGACGGTGCTCTTCACGTAGTCTCCTAGTGCGAACGTGCTTGATTCCCGGCGCTGCCAACGGGCGCGGCATAGCACCACGTCCAACGATGCCGGGCTGACCTCCAAGTCTATTGCTTCCCGTCGAGGCACACGGCCCGGGGTTGCAACTAACCGCGTTGGCAAGCCTCACCTAAGTCCGGATGCTCCGCCCAACCGCCATCCGTGTTTGAGTGGAAACGTGCACCACACCGCAGCTCACGCCGCTACCTGCGCCGCACTGTCCGAAGCACTCTCCGAGCCGATGCCCGGCACCGCAGCGGTCGCCGACAGCTGGCTGTGCCTGGAACAGCGCGGCCCCTTTGGGCACAACGCGCTGACACAGAGCCACCTAGACCCCGAGCTCGGGCGGGCGCTGTCCGCGCGGGCCGACCAGCATCGGGTGCGGATCCAGCTCATCCGGCACCCTGGCCGGCACGCGGACACCGCAGGTGACCAACCGCGGCGGGTGTTCATCGCGCACACCGCCCCCGGCACCGGCTGGCTGCGGACGGCGACAACCACGGACCCCTCCGCACTCCTCGAACTCGACTTCGCCCGGATCGCGGCAGGCCACCACGACGGCTGGGGGCAGCCCGCCACCGAGCCGCTGCTACTGGTGTGCACCAACGGCCGGCGCGACCGGTGCTGCGCCGTCCTCGGCCGCGAATTGATCACCGAACTCGCCGGGCGGCACGACCGCACGATCTGGGAGTCCTCGCACACCGGCGGGCACCGCTTCGCGCCCGCCGCGGTCGTGCTGCCCAGCGGGTACACCTACGGGCGGCTGACCGCGCACACCGCCGACGCGATGCTGTCCTCCGCCGCGGCTGGGAAGGTCGTCCTCGACCACTGCCGAGGCCGATCCACGTGGAGCCGCGCCGGCCAAGCCGCCGAACTCGCCCTCCGGGAGCTCCTCGGCGAATACCTCGTCGACGCCCTGCGCGTCACCGGCGAAGAAGCCCACCAAGTGCTGATCGACCATCAGGACGGCCGGAGCTGGCAGGTCGTGGTCCGGGAACGCGAACTCGACCCGCCCCGGCCCAACAGCTGCGGCAAGAAGGCAATACGCCCCACCGCCTGCACCGTCGAAACAATCAACCGCCGACCAGCGCCCCCACCGCCGAACCCAACTGAGTAGGCGTCACCGCGGTCACGATGCCCTCCGGCGGCGCCGACGCAGGCGAAACCGGCGGACCCGGTACGCACAGCGAAACGACGACCAGGAAAGCCACCGCGGCGCCCAACACCGCGCACACCACCAAGGTCGGCAGCTGGACCCGGAAACCGGGCAGACTCCAATCGCGCACGAAGGGGAAATCGGCCGCCCACCACAGACCGTTACCACCCGCAGCCAGCTGCTGCGACACATCACCACACCGAACAAGCCGACCGGCAAAAGAAAACCGGCCACTCACCGATGGCGAGCGGCCGGCCGCGACGTCGGGGTGGCGGGATTTGAACCCACGACCCCTCGCACCCAAAGCGAGTGCGCTACCAAACTGCGCCACACCCCGTCCGACGTGCGGAGCACCCGGAAACCCCGGGTGCGTTGCGGATAGCCTATCGCGACCCGCTAAGCTGTGGCACGCAAGGTCACC
The DNA here is from genome assembly GCF_053599315.1 of Saccharopolyspora sp. NPDC000995. Taxonomy (NCBI): domain Bacteria; kingdom Bacillati; phylum Actinomycetota; class Actinomycetes; order Pseudonocardiales; family Pseudonocardiaceae; genus Saccharopolyspora; species Saccharopolyspora sp. NPDC000995. Next base: position 2,858 of record NZ_JBSFLZ010000020.1, on the reverse strand, counting down.
TAAGCCCACGAGGGCCAGGTGAAACCAGCATGCGGGCGTAGCTCAATGGTAGAGCCCCAGTCTTCCAAACTGGCTACGCGGGTTCGATTCCCGTCGCCCGCTCCGAGTTGGGCGTTTTGCGTCGAGGGACTTTGCCCTTCGACCCTTACTCCTCACCTTTGCCGTGGGGACCGGGCCCTCAGGCCACCCACAGCGCGGGGGCGCTTTCGAGCTGCTGCTCGCCTTTCTCACGTACCCGGCAGCCGTGCCGTTTCACGGCCTAGCGCATAGTGGCGATTTCGCGCCGTTCGCTTGGCTGCTCCCCCGTGGGCGCGCTGCGTTCGTGACCATCCAGTGTCATCCTGCAGAGCACGTGCGCTGGGGCAGCGACCCTGCTCATCCGCTGTGCCGAGCCTCTCAGGTGTGGCTTGCCATTGGGCGGTTCGTGCCGCTTCGCGGCTGTTGGGTTCTCGGGTTGGGGTCTTGGGAATAAGAAGGCTTTGGGTTTTGTCGGTGAGTTGAGTGAGGCTTGTGGGCGGCTCGGGCCTTCACGGCTCATATTGATCTTTTTGGGGGTTCTGTGCGGCGGCTTGAGTACAAGTGGTTGGTTGGCATCACCTTTGTGCTGGCGCTGATCATGCAGATCCTCGACGTCACCATCCTGAACGTTGCGCTGGCCACCTTGGGGCGGGAGTTCCGGGTCGACGCCGCCGCGCTCCAGTGGGTGCTCACCGGGTACATGATCAGCCTCGCGGTGTTCATCCCCTCGTCAGGCTGGATCGCCGATCGGTTCGGCAGCAAGCGGACCTTCCAGGCCGCCGTCGTCATCTTCACCTTCGCGTCCGTGCTGTGCGGGGTTTCCACCGAGATGTGGCAGCTCGTCGGTGCCCGGGTGCTGCAGGGCGTTGGCGGCGGGATGCTCGTGCCCGTCGGCCAGGCGATGCTGTTCCGGGCCTTCCCTCCCAACGAGCGCGTCAAGGCCGGGGCCGTGCTCGCCATCCCGATCACCGTTGCGCCCATGCTCGGCCCGGTGCTCGGCGGGGTGCTCGTCCAGTACGCCAACTGGCGGTGGATCTTCTTCATCAACGTCCCCGTCGGGGCGTTGGCACTGTTGTTCGCCGTGATGTTCCTCCGTGAGGAGCCGCGGCGCGATCCGGGGCGCTTCGACTTCCCCGGTTTCGTGTTCGCCGGAGCCGGTTTGGCGACGCTGCTCTACGGGCTCGAACAGGGTGCGCAGCTAGGCTGGGGCCAGCCCCAGGTCTGGTCGAGCCTCTTGGCCGCGGTGCTGCTCATCGGCGGGTTGGTCTGGCGGGAGTTGACCGTCACGCATCCGATGCTCGACCTGCGGTTGCTCACCGACCGGTTGTTCGGCATCGGCAATGTGCTGTTGCTGTGCCAGACCGGGGCGATGTTCGGGGTGCTCTTCCTCATACCGCTGTACCTGCAGAACCTGCGCGGGGTATCGCCCATGCACGCTGGACTCGTGCTGATGCCGCAGGCCATCAGCATGTTGCTGACCACCCAGGTAATCAGCCGGATCTACGGCCGGGTCGGACCGAAACGGCTGATCCTGGCCGGGTTCGCGGTACAGGTCGCGATCGGGCTCGGGTTGCAGCTGCAGGGCACCGACACCTCGTTGTGGCTCCTGGTCGCGTTGCTCGCGGTACAGGGAGTGGCGATGGGGCTACTGATGACTCCGGTGCAGACCGCGACGTTCGCCCGGATCTCCGGTGCCGCTATGGGGCAGGCCAGTTCGATGTTCAACGTCAGCAGGCAGGTCGCCACCGCGCTGGGCACCGCGATCGTCGCAACCGTACTGGTGGTGCTCACCGAGCACGGCGTGTCCACAGTGGGTCCCACTGCGGCCGGCCAGGTCGCCGCGGCTCAGCTGGGCGCCTACCACGGCGCGTTCCTGGTCTCGGTGGTCTTCGCCGGGCTCGGCCTGCTGCTGGGACTGCGGGTGCGCGACTCCGACGCGGCGGCCAGCCTGGACACCCCAGCCGCGAAGGCACAGCCGGGTGAACGCCAGCCCTCGAAAACCGTGAGATAGCTCAAGCTCGCCCCACTCCCGGAGCGGCCCGGGCAGTATGTGAGGGGTGACCGACATGCCGCACGCCGACCAGGTCCGCAATCACGCTCGCTGGCGCTCGGGCTGGCGCGCCGGGCGCACCGGCTATGCGTGGCTGCTGCCGCTGGCCGACCAGCCCGGGCTGCGCAAGCTGGTGAACGACTACCAGTACGCGCTGCGCGACCTGCCCGGCTTCGACCTCGTGCCGCTGGAATGGATGAGCATCCTGGTGCAGGAAATCGGTTTCACCGACGAGATTGACGAGTCGCGCATCGAACCGCTGGTGGCGTCCGCCCGGACCCGGCTGGCGTCCGCGCTGCCCGTGACCCTGACGTTCCACCACGCAGTGGTCCTGCCGGAGTCGCTGTCGCTGCCCGCCGAACCCCAGTCGACGGTGCTCGAACTCCGCGCCGCGGTGCGCGAAGTGACCGCCCAGGCGCTCGGTGGGGCGACCGTCCCGGCGGAACCCGAAGACATCGACAAGCACGTGAGCCTCGCCCATTCCACCACCGACGGCCCGGCGATCTTCGCCGTCGCCACCCTCGGTGCCACGGTGGTCGAGCCGACCACGGCCAAGGTGAGCGCGCTGTCCCTGGTCAAGCTCAACCGGGACCACTCGTGCTCCGAGTGGGAGACCATCGCCGAGGTCCCACTCGGCGTCTGAGAGCACAGTTTCAATTGAAACTGCGGTCACTCCGGGGTTTCCGCAGTTTCAATGAGGTGATCTCAGTAGGGGGTTATGCGAGTCGGCCGTGCTCGAATTGGGTGAGTACGAGTGCGGCTTTGACGATGGGTCCGATTTTGCGGGGGC
>NZ_JBSFLZ010000019.1:0-71324 GCF_053599315.1 Saccharopolyspora sp. NPDC000995 | reverse complement strand
TCACCGAACTACCGAAGACCTCCACCGGAAAAATCCAGAAATACATACTACGAGACAAAGCCTGGACCGGAAACAAAAAACACACCAGGTAAACGAGGACAGCGGAGGCAGCACAATCGTGAACTGGTCCCCGTGAGTTGGGCCGGTTAAGTAAGAGTTAAGGCCGCGAGGGCCTGGGCCCGGTATTGCACCGTGCTCAGGCCCTCGCAGTGTTTGGTGGCTTCGTGTGGTGTTCTGAACCAGACGATGTAGTTATCCAAGGCTGTGGTGAACGCTTCGACGCTTGAGGTAGCGGATGTGGTGGAAGAGTTCTTCTTTTAGGTGCCCGAAGAGCTCTCGATGACGGCGTTGTCATGGCATTCGTCGACTACCGGCGTCTCGGCGAATTCGTGATATAGAGCAGCCAGCAGCCTCGAATCCCATCAAGAAGATCTTTCAGCAGATCTTGCGCCGGGCTTGACAGGGCCAGCGGAGTCACGCGGTCAGAAAACAGGGCATCACGGCCCTCATCCGCGCGGTCTTAATTCTGCGGCGAGGAGAGAGCGCGTGCGCGGTTGACAGGAGTACGGCAACGGTCACCCAACCTGTTCGCGCACTGGGCGCTGCGGTAAACGACCTGACAACTAAAACGGCACGAGCCGTATGAGCCGAGAGGTTCACGTCCGGACCTGTGGGGGATGGCGGGTGCGAATCCCGCCGTCTACCCGGCACTGCGTGAGCATTTGGTGACACTGAGTGGACATTAGCATTGCCTCACCAAAGCTGCACTGCGTGAGCATTTGGTGACGTTGAGTAGACATTCGCATTGCCTCGCCAAAGCGGCTATGATCGCGTTTGCCGTGACGAGTGCGAGCGTAAGGGCTCGGGTCGGCGGGCTATCCGCCGTACCCGGTTGGCCCGGGGCTGTCTTTGAACGAGCTCTCCAGGCTGGCTTGTGTGGTGCTGCGTTCGTATGTGTATCGGCGATTCCCTGACCTGAACCTTCGATCCCAGACCCCAACCGAGCTACTCAAGGAGGAGGTGCACCTCTTTAACGAATACAGCAGTAGCGAAGGCGAGGCTGGCCAAGCTAGAACGCGGCCAGGGAAATCCGGTGCTGGAGACGTTGACGTTCTTGCAACGCACCTCGGCATCCCGTTGCCGGACCGGAGCTTTTCTCTGTAGGGAAATACTCGTCGGCCCATGACGAGGTTGTCAATTCCTTTGTGTACGTAGAGGCGTACGGCCTTGCCGGTCGGGCCCGCGGGTTAGTTGCTTTCGGTGGTCTTGCTGGCGTCAGAGGGGCAGTCGGTCATGGAAGGCGAGCATGAAGTGGTTCATGGCGCGCTTCCATCCGAGGATGTTGCCCTGACGAGGGCGAGGTCGCTGCCGTAGGCATCTGACGCGGCCCTGTCGTCTCTGCTCTCACTTGTCACACACCACCCGCTTCCGCTTTGTGCGAGCAGGAGACACCATGCGTGCTCAGCAGGACCTTGTGCTGTTCATCAACGCCAACCACAGCTCACGCCACATAGCCAGCGCCAACACCACGGTCTATCCGAACCTGGGCTTACTCACTCTGATGAGTGCCCTCCGCGACAAACTCGGCTCCGATGACACCCAGCTTGGATATCTCGACGGCGTCCTCTACAGCAACGAGACGATCGAAGAGTTCATCGACGCCAATGCCCACCGCTTACATGCGGTGTGCCTCAGTGTATTGACAGGCAACTACAGCGCCTCCCTAGCCATGGCCCAGCGCGTGAAGCGGCTGAATCCGAACGCGCTGACGATCCTTGGCAACGACCATTTCTCCGCCCTGTACGAGCGGATTATGCGGCGGCAGCGCGATATCGATTTCGGGTTCTACGGCAACGACGTCGTCACCGGATTCGCTAACTTCATGGCCGACTCCCTGCGCGGGAGCATCAAGAGCCCCGAGGTCTATCCGGGGCTCGTCTACCGGGCGACGGACGGCACGGCGACCAAAGTGCCCGAAGACCCGGGCGAGTACGAGAATCTGCCGCTGGTCGACTACTCGCTCGCGGACGGTCTCCTGCCGCATCAAGAGCTCTACTTGAAGGGGCAGCAGTCCATTTACTTCTTCATGCGCGACCGTGTGCTGCGCAGCCAGGTGGTCGACATCGGGCGCGGCTGCATCAAGTTCGCCGGGCCTCGGTTGGATGGCGTCCCCCTCAACGCCTGTGACTTCTGCGGCATCGTCCCCGGGTCGAAGGAAATCATCTGGCCTGAGGTCGACAAGGCGTGGGCCATCCTGGAGAACGCTTACCGCCAGGGCTACAACTACTTCTACGTGACCGCGGACGAGCTGCCTCTCACCATGTGGCGGCTGTTGCGCGGCATGGCCGCCAACCAGCCGGAGTGGTTCCGTCAGCTGCCGCAGTCACAGAAGCCGGGCATGTTCGGGTACGCCCGGGCTGAGGCATTCGCCACCGTCCCTGAGCGGATCGACGAGTTGGTGAACGTGCTGGGGCTCGACCACTTCTTCATCGGCTTAGACGGACTCTCCGACATCTCGCTTCAGGTGATGAACAAGCCGCCGGCGGGCGGGCGAGGCCGCCGCGACCTGCCCATGGCACACAACCTGGAAGCCCTCGCAGGAGTGGTGGACCGGGGCGGGATGATCACCGCAGGGCTCATCCTGACCCACCTGGGAATCACCCCGCAGATCATGGCCGAGAACCACGCGGCGCTCACCGAGATCGTCGACAACCACCCCAAGACGTTCGCCGCACTCGACTTCGGGCCGCTGTGTCCGATCCCCGGCTCCCAGTCGTTCCGCTACCTCACCCACCCCGAGTACGCCGAACAACGCGCCGCGGAATATGGGCTACGGGTCGACCGGGAGTTCCTGGAGTCCCGCAAGGACTTCTACCGCTCCAACGACGACTTCGACGAGGACGAGATGATCGAGGACTTCGTCCGAGGCTGCTGCCCCGACATCACCATGGACCTGGTTCACGAATACCTGAATGCCACGGAAGAACTCGCCAACCGCCACAGCATCGTCACCAGAATCGGCATGTGACACCCGCCATCGGGCGTTGCAAATTGTCGAAGGTCGGGGCAAGCCGCGTAGTTAGGCAGCTGAGGAGCCTGTCCAGTTCGGCGAGGCGTAAGCCGTCGAAGGTCTTCCTGAGTCAGAACTCGTGGATTCCACGTGCCGAGTGGTGCCCCGGCCGCTGACGTATGGAGTGCGCGCCTGCGGATAAGCTCTCCGAGCCGAACGGCGGGGGCACGGTCTTTCGTCAGGACTCAAGAGTCCAGGAACCATGAGTGCTCACCTGCCGCCGGCTACCGCCCCGGAGTCTGCCGCACGGCCGACTCCCCGGACTGATTGGGAACAGCAGCCTGCCATGGACCACGTACCGGACGCCACGGTCATCGCCAGGGAAATGGGGAACATTCTCGTTCGTCAGCCGCTGGGCCTGATGGACGACTTCTTCCTGGCCGGCGGTGATTCCTCGCGCGCCGTCGAGCTGATCACGCGGCTGGTCGAACGGTGCGCCCTGGGTGACGCCGAGGCCACCGACCGGCTGCATGCCGAGCTGACCCTCGCCATGTTCGACAACGCGAGCCCGGCGGCTATCGCCGAGGCCATAGCCAAACAGATCACCGAGAGAAGCTGACATCGCCCATGACCAGTACCGTACCGACCGGCATGGTGGCGGAACGGCTGCGTTCGCACGTCCAGCGTGCGGGTGACCGGATCGCCGTACGCACGCGGTCCGCCACCGGTTGGTCCGCAATGACCTGGGCCGAGCTGAGGGACGCGGCCCTGTCCGCAGTGGCGAACCTTACCGGCCCGGCCCGGCCGCGTGGCCCGGCCATCGTTCTGGTGGACAACACCCCCGCATCGGTGGCCTCCCTGCTCGGGCTGGCCATGGCCGGGGTGGACATCCTCCTGATGGAGCGTGAGAACTCCTATCTGCATGACGAGCGGTCGGTGGTTGACCGGCTCCCTGCGACCGACCTGATCTGCCCATCCGACGTGCAGCTGCCGAGGTCGGGACTGGCGCGGCGCACCTTCGACGAACTCCTCGCCGGCCCGCCGGCCGCCGACCCGCCTTGGGCGGAACACCCTGGACCGGCGATTCTCCAGCTCACCTCGGGATCCACCGGGGAGCCGAAGATCGTCCGGCAGACTCTCGGGAACACCCTCACCGGCGGCGCCCTCCACCGGGACCTGCACCGGGTCACCGAGGCGGACACGCTCTTCGCCATGGTGCCCCTGGCCCACTCCTTCGGCCTGGTGGGTGCACTGGCGACGGCCCTGGTCAGCGGCGCTGGCCTGATGACGATGAGCCGGTTCACCCCCGGTGCCGTCCTGGAGGGCCTCGACGCCGGAGCCACCGGCTTGCTGGGCACCCCGCTGGTCTACGAACTGATCTCGCCGGTCTTGTCCCGGCGTTCGGCCGGTGCCCGGGTACGGTTCGCGTTGTCCTCCGGTGGTCCGCTGGCACCACGGGTCGGTCAGGTCGTCAGCGAGCGGCTGGGCGTGGCTGTCCACCAGGCCTACGGCAGTACCGAGACCGGTTTGATCGCCTGTCAGTACGACCGGCCCGAACCATGGCCCGAGAACTGCGTTGGCACGATGGCACCCGGCGTGGAATGGCGCGTGCGCAACCGCGAAGGCCGCTGCGCCTCGCAAGGAAGGGGACAGCTGCTGGTGCGCACCACCACGATGTTCCTCGGGCACGAGGGGGACCGCGGCTCCCCGGTCCGTGACGACGGTTTCCTCGAATCCGGGGACTTGGTCGAGGTGGACGCGGTCGGCCATGTCACCGTCCTGGCCCGCAAGGACACCTTCGTCAATGTCGGTGGCAGAAAGGTCAACCCGCGGCGAGTGGAGCGGGTCATCGCGGAACACCCCGGCGTCCGCGAGGTTTTCGTCTACGGCGGGACTGCTCGCGCTGACGAAGAGGAGATCCACGCCGCCCTGGTGCTTGGACCGGATGCCGAAACCGGCGACGTCGTGGAGTTCTGCAGGACCCGCCTAATGCCGTATGAAGTCCCGCACCACGTTCATGCCCTACCTGCCCTGCCCCGCACCGGTATGGGCAAGGTTGACCTCTGCAGGCTGCTGGAACTCGTGGCAGCGGCAGAGAAGAGCACCAATGACTGAAGCCTGCGGCTACGAAGGAATCCAAGGACTTCCCCTCGGATCACAGCAAAACCTTCATCACCCCTTTCAAAGAACTTAATTATATTCTCGCGCTCGGATGCCCAACCGCGAAAATCGGCCCGAGGGGCGTTGAGTCTTATTTTCCGATTGTTCGAATAATTCATATGAAAAAGAGGGACGTTCGATGATCGACAGTTCGGAAGATGCGGTGAACCGCAGTCATCCGGCCGCCGTCCTGCCACACCAGCACCTGATCGTTCGAGCCGAGGTTGAGTCGGCTCCTTCGGACCCGGACTACATCAAGGTCTGGCTCACGAATATCATTAGGGGGATTGGTATGAAATTGGCGGTTGGCCCTGAGGCGAATCCGATCGCATACTACTGCGAAATTCCCGGCAACCATGGATTGACCGGGGTAGCGATCCTCGAAACTAGCCACTGTGCGATCCACGTCTGGGACTCGATATTCCCACGACTGGTCCAGTTTGATTTGTACTCCTGCTCCGAAATCACTGTGCCAACGGTTTTGAAATTTCTTGACGAGTTCCGGCCGAGTCGGATTGAGTACAAGTTCATAGATCGAGAGTTTACCCTCGAAGAAGTGGACAATTCAGAGATAACATCAGCTTCCAGTTCCGGAAACTCACCAAGAACCGCAGCTATTTCGAAAGCGACACCGCAGCGATGAAGCTCCTCTACCTCGGACTACGAATATCACCAGGCATCGCGGTGGGCCATCCGGAACGGGAACATGGGGCTGGAAACAGGCACTCAATACACTCGTCATCCTCTTCCCAGGGCGAATCCCACTCGGCTAAAAATGATCGAGTCAATTCATCCGTGGCTTACACGGAAACCATGACAGGGCCTCCGCTGGTCCACCGCCCGTCAACAGGTACTACCGCTCCCCATTAATCTCCACGAAGGCCTGGTCGGAGATGCCACGTGTTCCCGGGCCGGGCCTTGCGTCGGCGCAGGCCACGAGCGTGTGCGAGCCCGAACCTCGCACGCCACTGCCGCAGTCTCGTGCGAGACGACCACGTCGCGGGCGAGCATGAGTTCGTCCACGTCGCAGAAGCTGAGCGGAAGCGGTGATACAGCCACACGCAGGGCGCAATCACCTAATCCGGGAACCGGTGCCCCTTGTACAACGGGGCCTCAGCCTCCACGGCCAGCCTCTCCCCGAAGTTCAACAACATCGAAGATCGTCCCACCCACCCAGCCCACCGCTCAACTCCCAGCGAAGGATCACCGTGCACACCCCCCGTACCATGTTCGGACCGAACATCACCTTCCTCGGAGTCGATGCCTGTGACCTCGATGACCCCGATAGCTACGCGAACGCCGACATCGTGATCGTCGGTGCCCCCCTCGACGCCGGCGCCACCTACCGCTCCGGAGCCCGCTTCGGGCCGTCCGCAATCCGCCAGGCTTGCTACCTCCCGCAGGACGGCTCCCGCCCGAGCCTCGCACTCCGCGTCGACGGCCTCACGAGCCTGAAGGTGTACGACGCCGGCGACGTCGAGATGTTCAACGGCAACATCGAGGACTCCGTCACACGAATCGAGGAAGCCGTCTTCAAGATCGCCGCCTCTGGCGCGATCCCCATCACACTCGGCGGCGATCACACGATCGCCTGGCCCGATCACACAGGCGTCGCTCGCCACCATGGCTTCGGCAAGGTGTCGATGATCCACTTCGACGCCCATGCCGACACTGGCGACATCCAGTTCGGCTCACTCGTGGCCCACGGCACCCCGATGCGCCGCCTCATCGAATCCGGAAGCCTGCGCGGCGACCGCTTCCTCCAGCTCGGCCTGCGCGGCTACTGGCCCGACGAGCCGACCCTGAACTGGATGGCGCATAACAGGCTCCGCTCCTACGAAATGACGGAGATCGTCGAGCGAGGGTTCGAGGAATGCCTCACGGAGGCGTTCGCCACCGCCGTCGACGGGTGCGAGGGCGTCTTCCTCTCCGTCGACGTCGACGTCGTCGACCCGGGATCCGCCCCTGGCACCGGCACCCCAGAGCCTGGAGGACTCTCCTCCCGCCAGCTCCTGGACGCCGTCCGCCGCATCTGCTACGAACTCCCCGTCGTCGGCATGGACGTCGTCGAAGTCTCCCCGCCCTACGACCAGTCCGACATCACCGCCCTGCTCGCCAACCGCATCGTCCTCGAAGCCCTCTCCGCTATTGCCCGGCGCCGCAAGGACGCACGCGACGGCACGACTTGGGACCGCACTCAGCCCCTGCTCGCCGGACGAGCCGCCGACGAACAGCTCGAACGCATCAGCAAAGGCAAGGTCGGCGGACCTCCCCTCCCCCCTCACACCCACTGACGCAACCTGCGAAAAACACAATGGCTGCTGTTGCTCGGTCGTTCGTCGGCGGCCAAGGACGTGGAATTGTTGGTCCTGCGCCACGAGGTCGCCATGCTCCGCAGAACGCCCCCCAAGCCGCGCCTGGACTGGGCCGACCACGCAGTCTTCTCCGCGCTCATACCGGTCGAGTAGTCGGTCGGGTCCGGATCTTTCAGACGGCTGGGATCGCTGTGCAAGCCGCGAACTTCCGCAACCGCGGCAGGCAGGAGGCATCCAGTTCACCGAGCAGGTATTTGATCGAATGCAGGACCGGCGAGGAGTGCGGTTTCACCGACACCCGGTCCTGAGCACGTAGATGCTTGAACCACAACGAGCACCTGGCGGTCCATCTGAGGTTGACTAATCCGGTCTCCTTACGATCTTGCAACCCAGGAGTCAACGGTCTCCGCCAGTTTTATGTGCCTGCTGATCCGCGACCCAGCTGGCGATCTGGACACGAGAGGTGGCACCGAGCTTGGAGAGGATGTGGTCGATATGCGATTCCGCTGTGCGCTGCGCGATCACCAGGCGGGTGGCGATGTCCTTGTTCGTCAGCCCCTGCGCCACCAGTTCGGCGACCTCCTGTTCCCGCCGGGTCAGTACTGGCAATGCGGTATCCGCAGCAGGCACCTTGGTCGGCGTCGGAGTCACCTGGAACTTTTCGCCGAGCGCGTAGGCCACTGCCTGGTCAATGCCTAGCTGCGTGCCCCGCTGATAGGCCTTTTCGTACGCCTGATCACCCAGGGCGTTCTTAGCTTGACTTTCACCGTCGCGGTGCCACCGCAAGTAGTAACTCGAATTGAGTATGGGGCTGCCGCCCGTCAGCTTCCACAGCCGCTCGATTGCACCGAACAGCCGCGCGGCCCGCTCCGCGTCACCGCTCTCGATTGCCACCAGAGCCAGCTCCTCGAGGCACAGTCCCGTGCCCAGCGTGTCGTCGAAGCTGTGCTTCAACCGAAGGGCGGCCCGTGCCTCCTCTTCTGCTGCCTGAAAGTCGCCGGCGACCCGCTGAGCATGCCCCAGGTTCCAGCGCATCCATGCCAGCATCCACTTGTCCCCGGCGCGCTCACAGATCGACCGGCCTTCCGCACAGAACTCCCTGGCGCGGTCGAGGTTGCCGCGTTCGATGTGTAGGAGGGACAGAAGGACGAAGGCGCCCAGGGCGGGGGCGGATGCGCTGAGCTGCCCTATTGCGCGATACTCGGCCAGCGCCTGCTCCGCCAACTCGGACGCCCGCGTCATATCGCCGTAAAACGATGCATTCCATCCCAGCCAGTTGGTGCCGTGGGCCTTGGCTGCCCGATCGCCCACCTGGCCGGCCACCTCGACGCATTCCTGCGATACACGCTCCGCAGCAGGGAGGTCTCCCTGGATGATGGCGATCCAACCGCGCACCCACAGTGCCCTCGCCCGTTCATGGCTCGGTTCCCGCGACAGCGCCAGCACTCGGTCCAGCCAGTACCGGCCGTCCCGAACGAAACCGCTGCCGATCCAGTGGAACCACAATGCACCAGTGAGCAGCAGTCCTGTCCTTGCCTGACCGGGCTCAGTGCAGCAGAAGTCCAGCGCCGCCCACAGGTTCGGGTTCTGGCTCTGGAACCGCTGCCACCAGTCCCGCTGCCGCGGCCCGAACCATTCCGCGTCGGCCTGCTTGACCAGCGCCAGGTAGTAGTCCCGGTGCCGACGCCGCAGCAGCGTCTGTTCGCCACGGGCGGCCAGCTGCTCTCGCCCGTACTCACGGATGGTCTCCAGCATCCGGTACCGCACCGCCGACCCGGCGTCCTGCACCGGCGTCAGCACCGACTTGTCCACCAGCCCAAAAACCGCGTCCAGCACGTCGCTCTCGGCCGTCTCCGCCCCGGCGCAGACCTGGTTGGCAGCATCCAGGTCGAACTCGCCGGCGAAGACCGACAGTCGTTCCCACAACACCTGCTCGGCCGGCGAGCACAGGTCGAAGCTCCATTCCACCGCGGCCTGCAGCGTCTGCTGCCGGGCGGGTGCCATCCGGTGCCCGGTGGTGAGCAACCGGAACCGGTCCTTCAAATGTTGCAGGATCTGGCCAACCGACATGGCCCGCAGCCACACCGCGGCGAGTTCAATCGCCAACGGGAGCCCGTCAAGCCGTTGGCACAACTGCGTCACCGACGCCTCGTTGTCCCGGTCCAGCGTGAACGCCGGCTGCACGGCCGCCGCCCGCTGCTCGAACAGCGTCACTGCCTCATGCTGACCGCCGCCGTCGTCTCGCAACCCTCGCCCACCGTTCGACGACTCCAGCCGGGGTACCGTCAGCGGCGGCACCGACAACACCTGCTCCCCAGCAACGCCTAGTCGCTCCCGGCTCGTAGCCAGCACCCGAACCCCCGGAGCCGACCGCAACAACGCACTCAGCACCGCCGCAGATGCCGCCAGCACGTGCTCACAGTTGTCCAGCACGATCAACAACCGCTTGTCCGCCAAGAACTCCACCAGGACGGTCAGCGGCTCCCGCGCCGACTGATCCGGCAACTCCAGCGCCGCCGTCACCACGTTCACCAACATCCCGGTGTCGTGCAGCTGGGCCAGCTCCACCAGCCACACACCATCCGGAAACGCTCGTCGCAGCTCCCGGGCCACGTGCAGTGCCAGTCGGGTCTTGCCCACTCCAGCCGGACCGGTCAACGTCACCAACCGTGACCCCGACAGCAGCCGTTTCACCTTGGCCGACACGTCCCGCCGACCCACGAAGCTGGTCAGCTCGGCGGGAAGCTGCCCGCCATAGGATTGGGACACAATTTTCATTGGCAGTCCTCGATAACGAGGTTACGGGAACTACCAGGTCAGTTCTAGGCAAAAAGGGTTTGAAGGGCCGACTGGCCCGCCACGGGCGCTACCGGGAGGTGGTGGGACGGGGCCGGTTCATGGTGTCGGCTGGGAGCGGGCAACTGTTGGCGGCCAGCGCTTGGTTCTTGGTCACAATGTTTCCTTTTTCCAAGTGAGTCCCATTGATGCACCCGCGAGCTCCAGGAGTACACCGACTCACCAGTCGATCTCGCCGACGGGCTTCGGTCTCGGCATGCAGCACCGCGAAGACCCCGTCCCACGTGCCGTCGAGGCTGAAGCGGGTTGTCCTGGACGGAACCCGGCGGCTCGTAGGACGCGGCGAACGGTGGCTGCGCTGACCTTGTATCCCGGTCGGCGTAGTTCGCCGTGTACACGTCGGAACCCCCAGCGGGGGCGTCGGTGAGCGAGCCACGCGAAGGTCCGCGTAGCGATCAAGTAGATCATCCGTACGAGCACAAAGCCGGATCATGCCCGACCACGGACAACGCTCGGGTCAGCAGCACTGAAGGATTTCTGGAGCGCTAAGGGTCGCCGTCGATGGCAGGACGATGCGGGCCGCGGTCACCGGGCAGGAAGAGATGCCGCAAACGCACGTGGCGGCAGCGATGAACTCCCACGGCGAGGTTGTTGGCCAGGCCGCGGTTGATGGTGGTGAAAACGCCGCGGCCCGGGATTTCCTGGCCCGGCTGGGACGAAAAGCGTTGGAGAGCAAGGTGATCACCGCCGATGCCAAACACGCCAGCAGCGCCTTCATCGCCGAGGCCGAGGCCGAGGCCGCCGGGGCATTCTGGCTCCTGCCGGTCAGAAGGCAACCGCCCTGGTACCTGAGGTTCGCGGTTATGCGGCGGATGAGGTGCTGGTCGTGGGCGTGGCGGGACTGTTCGTCTGTGTTCTGGCTTGTGCTGGAAGAAGCGGTTGAACCACTCATGGTTGCCCCTCAACTCGAAAAATTCGTCAGATCGGGCGGCGGGGCAGGAAGTCCGCGTCGAGCGAGGTCCGGACGCGGACGGGGGCCGGGACGTCGGCCCAGCGACGGACCGCCGCTTCCGCTTCCGCCCGCTGCCGGTCGGGCAGGCCTTCGATCTTCGCTGCGTGGTTGGCGCCGGGGACCAGGTAGCTGTAAGAGTCGCTGGTGCCGCGGCCGAGTTGGAAGGGTTCCGCGCTCCACGGGTCGCGCTCGCCGTTGACGAACATCAGTTCCGCGCCCTGGCTGCGCACCCACGCGTCAATCTGCCGCATCGAACCCGGTTTGAAGTTCATCGGGATGTCGCGGGACACCAGGTTGCGGGGCTGGCTGAGCTCCCGGTGGTGCAGCAGGTCGGCCAGCCGCTCATCGGAGACGTCGGGCCAACCGAGTTGGGTGCCGGCCTGGTAGTAGTACGGGGCGTAGGGCTCGATGCCCTGGTCGGTGTAGAAGGAGAATTGCACGGTCTCGTCGAAGAACGCGTAGATCTCGTCGGTGCTCGCGGTGGTCGCCGGGATCTTGGCGCAGTCCTGCTGGCCTCGGTACTGCCAGAACGCGAACGGCGTGTCGAGCACGACCATCTCCAGGCCCCGGTCGACGTTACCGATGATCCGGTCGAAGGTCAGTCCCTCCGCGTCGGCGTAGGCGTTGAACTTCGCCAGCAGCTCGTCCCGCCGGACCAGCGCCTCCCGTTGCACGGCGAGCAGCGCGGCCTGGCAGGACGGGTCGGTGCCGACCGAGGCCAAGAAATCGTCGTAGCTGTCGCGGTCGTTGTCGACGTCGTTGGGCGCCACGTAGGCGACGGTGCCGGCCACGTCGTCGGGGTAGAACCGGCGGTGGTAGACGGCCGTCATGCCACCCTTGCTCGCCCCGGTCGTAATCCATTTCTGCTGGTAGATGGACTGGAGCGCGGAGATCACCCGGTGCTGGTCGGTGGCCGCCTGCCAGATGTCCAGGTCGTTCCAGTCGGCCAGATCGGGCCGGGACGGGACGAAGAACCGGTGCTCCAGGTTGACCTGGTTGCCGTCGACCAGCCGCGTCGGCTCAGTGCGGGTGACCTTGCTCGGCAGCTCGTAGCCGGTCGTGTAGAGCACGGTGGGCCGGTCGACGTCGCGGTGCAGCAGAGTCAGGCGCTGCCGGAAGCTCCCGGCCTTCGGGTGTCGGTGGTCGCTGGGCTGCGCGAACGTCAGGTCGAAGAGCCGGAACCCTGGCTCGGTGGGCCGCTCGCCGACGACGGTCAGCCCGGGTACCGCCTCCAGTTGCTCCCGAATGTCCTCCGGCGGGGACGCGCCCACCGGGGCTCCGACGAGGAGCATGCCGCACACCACGGCAAACGTGACGAGACCGCGCCAGTTCATTCCGCCTCCTGCTGGGCCCGAGATCACGCCGAAACTAGTTCCGCCGGGGTACAGCGGGAAGGCCTCGGCGTGTTCTCGCCGTTTCCTGTTGTGCCAGCTGGAATCCTCGCCGCAGGTAACGAGAACCGCCTCCCGGAAGGAAGAATCGATGCCGAAGGATGAAATGCCGCCGGACGTGCAGGAGCTGCTGTCCCGCCCGAACCCGGCGGTGATCGCCACCGTCAACGCCGCCGGCGCTCCGGTCTCGGTGGCCACCTGGTACCTCTGGGACAGCGGAAAAGTGCTGGTCAACATGGATGCGGGCCGGGCACGGCTGAAGCACCTCAGGGCCGATCCGCGGGTATCGCTGACAGTGCTGGACGGCGCGAGCTGGTACCGGCACGTCAGCCTGCGCGGCCGGGTCACCGCATTGGAGGACGACCCGGACCTGACCGACATCGACCGGCTCGCCCAGCACTACCTGGGCGAGCCGTACCCCGTCCGCGACCGGCCCCGGGTCAGCGGCTGGATCGAGGTGGACGCCTGGCACAGCTGGGGCGGCTGAGCGCCGGCCCGGCGCGTGCGGGGTGGAGCGAACGGCCTATTCACCTCAAAAGGAGGCGCGAACAGGCCGTTCGCTCCACCAACCCGACACCGGTTCCAAGCGAACGGACCGCCTGCTCCGATAGGCGGCGCGAACAGGCCTTTCACTTCCCCACCCGTTCAGGTCAGGCGGCGGTGTCGGCCCCCTGCGGGACCGGCTCCTCGTCGCGCTGCTTGGGCACGCTGACGTCACCGGACAGTATCTGTCCACTTTGGACGACCTCGCCGACGTAGCCGTCGGACGCCTCGCTCGCCGCGCCGGCCTCCGTCGCCGCCAGGAACGGCTCCGCCGCGGCCAGCACCTGCTGCGCGGCCCGCACGCGCTCCGCGACGTCCTGCCGCATCCGCAGCATCGTCGCGGCGTATTCGTCGGCTCGCCGGATCCGCCGCTCCGCTTCCGCGGTCGCTTCGCGGACCCGCCGCTGCGCTTGTTCGCGGCTCTTCTGCTCGCGCTCGGCCTGGATGCGCGCCGCCTCTTCGCGGCGCGCCGCCATCGACACCTCGAAGTCGTGCTCGACCTGGGTGCGACGCTCCTCGGCGGCGGTGTCCAGCCGACGGCGGCACTGCTGCGCTTCGCGCGCCATCGCCTGGACTTCCTCGCGGGTGCGCGCCAACATTTCGTTGCGCTGCTGCTCGGACTGGCGGCGCCACTCGTCGGCCTCCGCCACCAGTTTCTCGTAGCGTTCCCGGAGTTCGGTGGCGGCCTGCTCGGACCGCGCCCACTCGTGCTCGGATGCGGACTGCGCGGCGGCGACGATCTCGTCCGCCTCGTCCTGCGCGAGCCGGACCATCCGGCGTAACCGGTCCGACAGCGCCGCGGCGTCGATCGGCGAGCGCGCCTGTTCGTCGAGTTGCTGCTTGAGCGACTCGACCTCGGCGCGCGCCTGGTTCAGCTGCGCTGCCAGCTCGCCGACCTGGCTGAGCGCCGAGTCCCTGTCCTCGGTGACGAGCCGGATCTCGTTCTCGGTCTGCTGGATGTAGAACTTCACCTGTGATCGCCGGAACCCGTACCACGCCGTGTCGAAATCCGACTTCAGCGGTACCAGTTCGCGGTCTTCGATGTGCCCCACGGTCCCACCCCGCTCGATTGATCAACATTGCTGGGAGCGAGCCACGCCCCGACGCGGCAAGTCCGTTGTACACCTGGAAAGCGTGTCGCGATGCCCGCCGCAGGGCTGAACTGTTCAGCCCCGGGCACCGAGCAACGCACACCGCGCGGTGCCACGGATCGCTGGCCCCATTGTCCACTGCCGCGGCGCGTGAGATCAACTCCCCGGGTTCCGGCGCAATGCAGCGGTCATCCGATGTTGACCATCCATACACCCGCGCGCTTTGCCTGCTGGAATCAAGTTTTCGCGCCCGTCCCGAGGACTCGCCGGAAAATCGTCTCGATTTCATCTCGGCTCGGCACCGATTCCCGGACGACGCCTTGCAGCAGCAAACCGCAGAACAGAACGGACAACGCGCGCCCGGTGGACGGATCGGTGTAGGAGGCGAACAGCTCGGCCAGCGCGGTGTCCCATTCCTGGCTGACGTGGCGCAGCGCGG
The DNA here is from genome assembly GCF_053599315.1 of Saccharopolyspora sp. NPDC000995. NCBI lineage: Bacteria > Bacillati > Actinomycetota > Actinomycetes > Pseudonocardiales > Pseudonocardiaceae > Saccharopolyspora > Saccharopolyspora sp. NPDC000995. Next base: position 56,567 of record NZ_JBSFLZ010000019.1, on the reverse strand, counting down.
GCTTGTGCAGCGAGGCGATGTAGAGCTGGTGCTCGACGACGGTCTGCGGCAGCGCCGGACCGAGGTAGTGCAGCACCAGGTCGGTCAGCGCGACGGCCAGATCGCAATCGCGTTGAAGCCGACCGGCCCACTCCTTGAGGTGCTCGACGTCGTCCTCGGCGGCCTGCCGCAGCGCGCTGGCGAGCAGGTCGTCGAGGGTGGCGAAGTAGTAGGTGGTCGACCCCAGTGGAACACCCGCCGCAGCCGCCACGGCACGGTGCGTGAGCTTCTCCACCCCGCGCTCGGCGACGACCGTGATCGCGGCGCGGGCGATCCGCTCGCGGCGGGCCGGGTCCTTGCGGCGCGCGGCGGGCGCGGGCGGGATGGTCGACATTCGCTTCGGCGTTCCTCCCGTTGGTTCCACAATGACACCTAGCCTGCCATGTTGACCAGCGAGAGCGTGCGGTCCAGGTCACCGGTTGGGCGTTCGTCCTGTTTCATCACGCTTTTTCGATGATTCATCCGGAAGCTCAGCATCCGATGATGTACAGATGTACAGGACCGGTGTTAGGGTCTTCCGCGGCACGCCGGGACACAAGCGCTAACCCGCCACCGAATGGACCGCCAGGAGGTGAAGTCCGCAAATCGCGGCTCGCCGGTCCCCATTCGGAGAATCGCGCGCCGCCCGCGGTCACCGGCGGCGCAATGGGCGGGCGCGCCTTAGTGTGGCGGAGCGAATCGGATCGTGGCAATGCGCACACCTGCACCAGAAGCGCGCATTGGCGCGGTTCCGGTGCAAAAGCACAATCGACATCACGGGGAAACGAACCATGCCGCAAGCTGAGAATTCGACGCCCTCGCTGTTCATCGACGGCGAGTGGGCCTCGGCCGCTGACGGTCGCACCCGCGAGATCCACTGCCCAGCCGATGACACGCTGGTGGCCACGATCGACGAAGCCGGAACTGCCGATGCCGAACGGGCCATCGCCGCCGCGCGCCGCGCCTTCGACGACGGTGCCTGGATCGCCACCTCGGCCTGGGAACGCGGCGACCTGCTGCTGCAAGTGAGCGACATTCTGGTGCGCGACAAGGCGGAGTTCGCCCGCGCCGAATCGCTGGACACCGGCAAGCGGCTGGCCGAGAGCGAGTACGACATGGACGACATCGCCGCATGCTTCCGCTACTTCGGCAAGATCGCCGGCACCGACGCGGGCCGCATCGTCGACACCGGCTCACCGGACGCGATCAGCCGCGTGCAGTACGAGCCGGTCGGCGTGTGCGCCATGATCACGCCCTGGAATTACCCGCTGCTGCAGGTGGCCTGGAAGGTCGCCCCGGCGATCGCGGCGGGCAATACCTTCGTGCTCAAGCCCAGCGAGCTCACCCCCAGCACCGCGATCCTGCTGATGCGCGCGCTGGCCGAGGCCGGACTACCCGCCGGGGTCGGCAACCTGGTGCTGGGTACCGGCGCCGAGGTCGGCTCGGTGCTGGCCGAGCATCCGGACGTTGACCTGGTCTCATTCACCGGAGGACTGCACACCGGACGCAAGATCTCGGCCGCCGCGGCGCCGACGGTGAAGAAGGTGGCCCTGGAGCTCGGCGGCAAGAACCCGAACGTCGTGTTCGCCGACGCCGGCTTCGAGACCGCGGTGGACTACGCGCTGACCGCCGTGTTCCTGCACTCCGGGCAGGTCTGCTCAGCCGGGGCGCGGCTGATCGTGCAGGACGAGCTGCACGACGCGTTGGTGGACGAGATCGTCCGCCGCGCCGAGCGGATCCGCATCGGCGGCCCGTTCGACGAGGACGCCGAGACGGGTCCGCTGATCTCCGCCGCGCACCTGAAGAAGGTGGACGACTACGTCGCCAAGGCCGTCGCCGACGGCGCCGTGCTGCGCACCGGCGGACGCCGCCCCGAGGGCGAGCGCTACGCCAACGGCCACTACTACTTGCCCACCGTCCTCGCCGACGTCAAACCGGGCAGCTACGCGGTCACCGAGGAGTCCTTCGGCCCGGTGCTGACCGTCGAGCGCTTCACCGACGAGGACGAGGCGGTGCGCATCGCCAACGACACCCACTACGGCCTGGCGGGCGCGGTGTTCACCGGAGACCCGGGCAAGGCGCAGCGGGTGGCTAACCGGCTGCGGCACGGCACCATCTGGATCAACGACTTCCACCCCTACCTGCCGCAGGCGGAATGGGGCGGCTTCAAGCAGTCCGGCATCGGACGCGAACTGGGCCGGGCCGGACTCGGCGAGTACCAGGAGGCAAAGCACGTCTACCAGAATCTGCGGCCCGCACCGCAGAACTGGTTCTCCGGAAAATAGGGACGAATTCGCTTCACCCCACGGCGGTGACCGAACCACCGACGCGGGAACTGCGCGGCCCGCCCGGGCCGTGCTTTGCTCGAAACCGCCGATCTAAGCGGTGATCTTCGCGCGACGCAAAGCGACCACCCGATTCGTTCCCCTCCCCGCATCCGGCGGGCGGGGGATGGCCGGGAAAGGAGTTCGGGGCATGAGCGCGCCCAATTACGACGCCGAGCTCAACGAGTTCGGCTACACCAACAAACTGAAGAGAAGCCTCGGCGGATTCGCGACCTTCGCCGCCGGGATCAGCTACATCTCGGTGCTCACCGGCACCTTTCAACTGTCCTACTTCGGCCTGTCCTTCGGGGGCCCCGCCTACTGGTGGTCCTGGCCGATCGTGTTCGCCGGGCAGTTGCTCGTGGCGTTGAGTTTCGCCGAGCTGGCGTCCCGATACCCCATCGCCGGCTCCATCTACAACTGGGCCAAGAAGCTGGGCGGTCAGCACATCGGCTGGCTCGCGGGCTGGATGATGCTGCTGGCTTCGATCGTGTCGATCTCGGCCACCGCGCTGGCCTACCAGAACACTCTGCCGCAGATCTGGTCCGGCTTCCAGCTCATCGGCGACGGCAGCACCAGCACCCAGCAGGCCGTCAACGGCATCCTGCTAGCCCTGGTGCTGATTGTCTTCACCACGCTGGTCAACGCCTTCGGCGTGAAGCTGATGTCCCGGATCAACAGCGCCGGCGTGTTGATCGAGCTGGCCGCCGCAGTGCTGCTGATCATCGCGCTGGCGCTGGTCGTGGTGAACCCGCCGACGGTCGTGTTCGACACCAACGGCACCGAGTCCGCCTTCGGCGGCAACTACCTGGGAGCATTCCTGGTCGCCGGGATCGCCTCGTCGTACGTGATGTACGGCTTCGACACGGCGGCCTCACTCGGCGAGGAATCCATCGACCCGCAGCGCAACGCCCCCAAGGCGATCCTGCGAGCGCTGATCGCCTCGTTCATCCTCGGCGGCCTGATCATCCTGCTCGGCCTGATGGCGACCCGCGACTTCTCCGCGCCGCAACTGGCCGAGAGTGGCCTGCAGTTCGTGCTCAACGACGCGCTGGGCCCGCTCGTGGGTCGGCTGTTCCTGCTGTCGATCTTCGTGGCGATCACGGTCTGCGTGCTGGCGGTGCACACCGCGGCGATCCGGATCGCCTTCGCGATGGCCCGGGACAACGCGCTGCCCGCCGGTTCGCTGCTGGCGCGGGTCAGCCCTCGCTTCCAGACGCCGATCGTGCCGGCCGTGGTCATCGGCGTGCTCGCGGTGGCCCTGCTGGTGGTCAACATCGGGCAGCCGCAGATCTTCACCGCGGTCACCAGCCTGGCGATCATCCTGATCTACATCTCCTACCTGCTGGTCACCGTGCCGATGCTGGTCGCACGACTGCGCGGCAAGTGGTCTGTGCCAAAAAACGAGGCCAAGCGGCATGGCCGGTTCGGCCTGGGTAAGTTCGGGTTGCCAATCAACGTCCTGGCCGTGTTCTGGGGATCGGGCATGACGATCAACCTGGCGTGGCCGCGCCGCGAGGTCTACAACGCGGAGCCGCCGTACCACTGGTACCTGCAGTACAGCTCGGTGCTGTTCGTCGGAGTCGCGGCAGTCGGCGGGTTCGCGTACTACTGGCTCGTTCAGCGCCACAAGGTCGGCGTGCTCACCGACCACGCTGCGGAGTCCATTTCGGACACCAGTGCCACGAGCCCGGTCGCCTGAGCGCCCGCGCTGATGACCCGTGCCCAGCGGACTCGACCGCACCCGGCATCAGGCAAGCGGCGGAGCCGCTTGCCGCCACGCACGCGACCGGCACCGCCGCGGGTTTTCAACGGTGCCCTGCGCAGACACCCGCACCCCGGGCTGCTCGCGAGGACGGCCCCGATGTGGCGTGTTGGGCATACGCGAATCGGGGATCGTGCAGACGAGACGGCTTCTGAGGTCCGCACCCGCACCGCGGAGCAAGGTGACCACAACGTTCACTCCAGAAACGGAGATTCCCAATGGCAGATCAGTTCGACTACGTCGTGGTGGGTGGCGGCAGCGCCGGCGCGGCCGTCGCGGCGCGGCTGTCGGAGGATCCGGACGTCACCGTGTGCCTGCTGGAGGCTGGCCCGTCCGACGTCGACGACAAGGCAATCCTGGAGCTCAAGCGCTGGATGGCGCTGCTGGAGTCCGGCTACGACTGGGACTACCTGATCGAGCCGCAGGACAACGGCAACTCGTTCATGCGGCACGCGCGGGCCCGCGTGCTCGGCGGCTGCTCCTCGCACAACTCCTGCATCGCGTTCTGGGCCCCGGCCGAGGATCTCGACGAGTGGGAGTCGATGGGCGCCACCGGTTGGGGCGCCAAGGACATCTTCCCGCTGTACAAGCGGTTGGAGAGCAACGATGGGCCGGGCGAGCACCACGGCCGCAGCGGCCCGGTGACCATCCGCAGCGTCCCGCCGGAGGACCCGTGCGGCGTCGCGCTGCTGCGGGCCTGCGCCCAGGAAGGCCTCCCGGCCACCGAGTTCAACTCCGGCAAGACCGTGGTGCACGGCGCGAACTGGTTCCAGATCAACGCTCGAGAGGACGGCATCCGGTCCTCGTCGTCGGTGTCCTACCTGCACCCGAACCTGGACCGGCCGAACCTGGAGATCCGCACCCACTCCTGGGCCAAGAAGGTCACCTTCGACGGCACTCGGGCCACCGGCGTGCAGTACCTGGACGCGGACCTGATCCACACCCGCACGGTGACCGCGCGCCGCGAGGTGGTGCTGTCCACCGGCGCCATCGACACCCCGAAGCTGCTGATGCTCTCCGGCATCGGGCCGGCCGAGCACCTGCGCGAGTTCGGTATCGACGTGCTGGTCGACTCCCCCGGCGTCGGCTCCTACCTGCAGGACCACCCGGAGGGCGTGATCAGCTGGGACGCCAAGCAGCCGATGGTCACCGACTCCACGCAGTGGTGGGAGATCGGCATCTTCACCACCACCGAGCCGGGCCTGGACCGGCCGGACCTGATGTTCCACTACGGTTCGGTGCCCTTCGACATGCACACCGTGCGGCAGGGCTACCCGACCTCGGAGAACAGCTTCTGCCTGACCCCGAACGTCACCCGTGCCCGCTCCACCGGCACCGTCCGGCTGCGCAGCCGGGACTTCCGGGACAAGCCGAAGGTCGACCCGCGGTACTTCACCGACCCGCACGACATGCCGGTGATGACCGAGGGCATCAAGGTGGCCCGCAAGATCGTGGCGCAGCCGGCGATGCGGGGCTGGGCCGGTGCCGAGCTGTTCCCGGGCCCGGACGTGCGCACCGACGACGAGATCGCGGACTACATCAAGCGCACCCACAACACCGTCTATCACCCGGCGGCCTCGGTGCCGATGGGCACGGACGACGACCCGACGAAGCCGCTGGACGCGCGCCTGCGGGTCAAGGGCGTGCATGGCCTGCGGGTGGCGGACGCCTCGGCGATGCCGTTCCTGGTCGCGGTCAACCCCAACATCACCACGATGGCCATCGGCGAGAAGTGCTCCGACATGCTCAAGGAGGACAACCGCTGATCCGATTCACGGGGTGAGGGACATCCGTGCCGCTCACCCCGTGAATCGGGCCTCGCGTCGTCCCCGATCGCGAGTCGGTGTCCGACTCCGCTGGCGCATCGAAGAGGTCTACCGCGAACTTAAAACCGGCCTCGGCCTCACCCACTTCGAAGGCCGCTCCTTCACCGGCTGGCACCGCCACGTCACCTGATCACCGCGGCGCTGTGCGTGGGCCGCGACGCGCACGAGGACCCGGGGCAGCGCTACAAGGCCAGCATCGCCTCCGGCGCCTGCTACCTGCTACTGGGGGTTTTCGCCGGCGATGCTCGGCAGCCTCATCGCCGCGTTCCCGCTCGCGCTGATCACCGCGCTCGCCGGGATCGGCCTGCTGGACACCATCGGCGGCTCGCTGGCCAAGGCCACCGAAGCCCCGGGCAGCCGCACCGCCGCCCTGATCGCGTTCCTGGTCACGGCCTCGGACCTGGCGATCTTCAACATCGCGTCGGTCTTCTGGGGCCTACTGGCCGGGGTCGCCGCCCACCTGATCACCAGGAAACCCGCAGCCCACGTCTGAAAGCGGAGCGAACGGCCTGTTCACCTTTTCCATCGAGGCGAACAGGCCGTTCGCTCCAACACCGGCGCCCACCGCTCGGGGGACCAGGCGAGGAGCGGAAACCGCTCACCTGGCCGCTGCCCGCTCGCCACGCTTGCCGGGTGGCGATTTCACGCCGATCGCCATCCAGCACGCGCGATCCGCGTCGGCTCAGCCGATCGTCGTGGTGGTCAGGACGGGGTTGGGGTTCGAGAAGCAGCGCGACGGCACGTTCGTATCACCGATGATCGACGACACGACCGCGGTGAAGGCGAGGCCGGGGTCGTCGTAGCTGCCGCCGTGCAGCTTCGTCTCGATCGCGCCGGACTGCCCTGCCGTCAGGTGCAGTGTGACGGTGGGCAGTTCGAACTGCGAACCGCCCGCGATCGGACCGTCTAGGTGCAGCGTGGCGATGTTGCCCTCCACCGTGATCGTCGGCGGGTTCAGCCCGAGGCCGGAACCACCCGCGAGGCCCGCGGAGACGAAGCTGGAGTTCGCCGGGATCGGGATCTTCAGATCCACGCGCTCGATCCGCTTTACGGTGTACCCGTTGACCTTCGCCGGAACGCTGTTCGGGCCCGGGTCGATCACGATGTCGAGCGCGCCGCCGGGCGCGACGCTGGCCGGGGCCGTGACGTCAGCCGGCTGCTGCAGGCTGAACTGCTGCTCCCCCACCGGGGAAGAGCCGGAGCAGTCGAAGTTGACGTCGAACGCGGCCGCCAGGGCTTGCGATGTCAGAGCTAGCGCCGTGGCCGCGGCGATGACCGCAGCGGATGCGGCGCGGCTGCCACGAAGACGGGACTTCATTGGCCTCACCTCGCAAAATCGGTGAACGAAAAGGTGCGCGCCGCGCGGCGACCCGAATACTTACTGACGAGTAACTCGGCGTCAACGCGACACGTTTCCCATAATTCACACTGGACACCGACCGCCACGTCCAGTTGACCGGCATGTCGCGCAAAACCGCCGATCAGATGGACAACGTTGCGGCAGAAGAGTTTCGGCAAGTCCGGGACGCCCAGGATCGCGACCCGGTGTGATCGTCGGCCTGCCGTTGGTGGTAGTTGCACACTCACCCGGAGCAAGGGCCGGAGTCTACTGTGCACGCTCGTCCGAACACCGACCCAGTGCACCCGTTTCGGCAAGAGTTTTCAGCGGGGCCCCGGATCGACACGATGATTTCCCGTGCGCCTAGGACTGACCCTTCCGTAGTTCGGCCCTTTCTCCGATCTGCCCTTGGTGCCGACGATGGCCGCCGAAGCCGGAGCGCTCGGCTTCGAAAGCCTCTGGGCGGGCGAACGCGTGCCTTCTGTTCACCGAGGTAGGCCAGCGCAGCCGTTGCCAAGCCCGGTAGTCGTGGGCGTCCTCCGGTACGATGCGTCGCCGAAGTGGTCGGGCTTCGCCGGACCCACCCGAGGTGAGCAGCTGGATCTAGCGCACATACCGTCTAGTCGGTACGGTCCTGGGCATGGGTTCAAGCGACGCAGCCACCGCGATCCATGCGATCCGGGCGGTGATCTTCGACTACGGAGGGGTGTTGACCACCCCCGGCCGCGCCGCGATCCGCGCGTGGAACGAGCAGGAGCGGATCCGCCCGGAGACGTTCTCCGCCGCGCTCAAGGACTGGCTGTCGCGCAGCGCCCTTGCGGGCACCCCGATCCACCGGCTGGAGACCGGCGAGATCACCGCCGCCGAGTTCGGCCGCACCCTCGCGGCGCGGCTGCGCACCGTCGACGGCGGCCCGGTCGCGCCGGACGGGCTGTTGCAGCGGATGTTCGCGCAGATGCGCAGCGAACCGGCGATGCTCGACCTGGTGCGCCGGCTGCGGGCCTGCGGCGTGCGGACCGCGCTGCTGTCCAACAGCTGGGGCAACAACTACCCCTGGGAATTGCTCGACGGGCTCTTCGAGTGCACGGTGATCTCCGGCGAGGTCGGGCTCCGCAAGCCCGACCCGCAGATCTACCGGCTGGCCCTGGACCACCTCGGGCTTCCGCCGCACGAAGCGGCGTTCGTCGACGACGGCGCCCCGAACATCGAAGCCGCGCAGCGGCTCGGGTTGCACGCGGTGCTGCACACCGACGTCGCCGCCACCCGCGTCCGGCTCGCCGAACTCGTCCCTGCCCTGCGCCAGGACCTCCCACGAGACAAGGAGCGCAAATGAACGCCCAACCGCCGCCCGGCGAGCTACCCGGCCTCGACCTCGACCGGCTGCGGGCGCACCTCGACGCCGAGCGGCCCGGCCTGGTCGGCGGACCGCTCACGGGCGAACTCGTCCAAGGTGGACGGTCGAATCTGACTTATGTCGTCGGGGACGGCGCGCACCAGTGGGTGGTGCGCCGCCCGCCGCTGGGTCATGTGCTGGCCACCGCGCACGACATGAGCCGCGAGTTCCGGGTGATGTCCGCGCTGGCCGGAACGCCGGTACCGGTGCCGGACACCCACCTGCTGTGCCGGGACGAAAGCGTGCTCGGAGCCGCTTTCTACGTCATGGAGTACGTGCCGGGCACCGTCTACCGCACGCCGCAGCTGACCGAACGGCTCGCCCAGCACCAACGCTTCGACCTGGCCTGGCAGCTGATGGACGTGCTCGCCGACCTGCACTCGATCGCTCCGGACGCCGTCGGGCTGGGCGAATTCGGCCGCCCGGAAGGCTTCGTGCAACGGCAGGTCCGCCGCTGGAGCAAGCAGCTGGCCGCCTCGCACAGTCGCGACATCGACGGCATCGAAGAGCTCGCCGCCCGGCTGGCGAAGACCATCCCCAGCACGCCGCGCACCGGGATCGTGCACGGCGACTACCGGCTGGACAACGTGATCGTCGGCGACGACCAGCGCATCCGGGCCGTCCTGGACTGGGAGATGGCCACCATCGGCGATCCGCTCACCGACCTCGGGCTGCTCGCCGTGTACTGGGAAGGCTTCAACGGCGTAGAGCGCAACCCCATCGCCAAGGGCGTGGGCCCCGACTACGGCTTCCCGACCGCACGACAACTGCTGGACCGCTACGCCGATCGCAGCGGCACCGATCTGTCCGACATGGACTGGTACGTGGCGTTCGGGTTCTTCAAGATCTCCGTGATCGTCGAAGGGATCCACTACCGCTTCATCCACAACCAGACGGTCGGTGAAGGCTTCGAACACGTCGGCGCATTGGTGGAACCATTGGTCGAGCAGGGTCTCGCCACTCTCAAGGAGGTATGAGGTGACTCCACCCACCTCTCAAATGGCGGGTTTCTTGCATTGCCGGCTAGGCAGCATTGCAGAGGACCAGCCCGGCCCTCGCTGCTGTGTTGAGAGCGCCCACTCGGTCGGCGTGTTCACGCAGTCCGCAGCGTGCGCACTCGAAGTCCTCCCCGTCGCGCTGACGGGGTCGGCCCTCGTTCGTCAGTTTTCTACCGGATCAGCTCGTTCAAGCGTGCTCCGGTCCGTCCGCAAAGGGGCGGGACGCGGACCGTCGCGCACTGCGCCACTTGCAGCTCGAGATCGTAGGTGTCGCCGAAAACTGGCGAACTCTACGGCCGCAAGCACGTAATCGTTGAAGACGTTAGATCTAGCAGCAGAAGGGAGGTAGCGAGGGACAAGCTCGCTGCGCACGAGCAATTGCTGTTCCGCAGTGGCGATTCGCCCACTGCAGTCAATGCAGCGTGCCCCCTCGCGAGAAGACAGATGGATTTCGGCTACGACGAACGCACCGAGGAACTACGCAAGCACCTGCTGGACTTCATGGACTCGCACGTCTACCCCGCCGAACCGGTGTTCCTGGAGCAGCTGGCCGAGGCCGACGACCCGTGGTCGGCGCACCCGCCGGTCATCGAGGAGCTCAAGGCCGAGGCCCGCAAACGCGGCCTGTGGAACCTGTTCCTGCCGGGCGAGCACGGCGCCAGGCTGACCAACCTGCAGTACGCGCCGCTGGCCGAGATCATGGGCCGGGTCGGCCAGCTGGCCCCGGAGGCCACCAACTGCGCCGCGCCGGACACCGGCAACATGGAGGTGCTGGCTCGGTTCGGCACCGGGCAGCAGAAGAAGCAGTGGCTGCAGCCGCTGCTCGACGGTGAGATACGCTCCGCGTTCTGCATGACCGAGCCCGACGTCGCCTCCTCCGACGCCACCAACATCGCCACCCGCATCGAACGCGACGGCGACCACTACGTGATCAACGGGCGCAAGTGGTTCTCATCCGGCGCGATGAGCCCGCGCTGCAAGATCCTGATCGTTATGGGCAAGACCGACCCGAACGCCGAGCGGCACCGCCAGCAGAGCCATATCCTGGTGCCCAAGGACGCGCCGGGCGTGCAGATCAAGCGCAGCATGCACGTCTTCGGCTACACCGACGCCGACCACGGCGGGCACGCCGAGATCGTATTCGAAAACGTCCGGGTTCCGGTGGAGAACATCATCGCCGGCGAGGGCGAGGGCTTCGCGATCGCCCAGGCCCGGCTCGGCCCCGGCCGCATCCACCACTGCATGCGGGCCATCGGCATGGCCGAGCGCGCGCTTGAGCTGATGTGCCGCCGCGCCAACGAGCGGATCGCCTTCGGCAAGCCGTTGGCCGACCAGGGCGTGGTCCAGCACTGGATCGCCGAGTCCCGGGTAAAGATCGAGCAGGCCAGGCTGCTGGTGCTCAAAACCGCGTGGCTGATGGACACCGTCGGAAACCAGGGCGCGCACACCGAGATCCAGGCGATCAAAGTCGGCGTGCCGCAGATGGCCACCTGGGTCATCGACCGGGCTATCCAAGCGCACGGCGGCGGTGGCGTCAGCCAGGAGTTCCCGCTGGCCAACCTGTACGCGCACGCCCGCACCCTGCACATCGTCGACGGACCGGACGAGGTGCACCGCCGCTCCCTGGCCCGCCGCGAACTGAAGAAGTACAAATAATGGTCGCGGGCTTCGCGCAGCAGGGCGGGTAGCGGAACCTCGGACGCCTTCTCGGCTCCGGAATCCCCGGCTGTCCACCACGCTGGGGCTGTCCTCCCGAGAAGACGTCTGAGAACCCGGCAGCGGCGCGAGTTGCGGGGGTGGCGAAGAACCAAAACTCGCAAGGAGTCAAATGGCAGACAGTCGTGTTGCGATCGTCACCGGTGCCGCTCGCGGTATCGGGGCCGCCACTGCCAAGCGCCTGGCCGAGGACGGCTTCGCCGTGGCGGTCATCGACCTCGACGAGAAGCAGTGCGCCGACACGGTCTCGGCCATCGAGTCCGGCGGCGGCACGGCGCTGGCCGTCGGCTGCGACGTCAGCGACGCCGGGCAAGTGCAGGCCGCGGTGGACCGCATCGCCGCGGAAATCGGCGGGCCCACGGTGCTGGTCAACAATGCCGGCGTCATCCGGGACAACAAGCTGTTCAAGATGTCCGAGGATGACTGTGACACCGTGATGAACGTGCACCTGCGGGGCTCGTTCCTGATGAGCAAGAGCTCCCAGGCTCAGCGGTACGGGCAGCGGAACCCGCTGCGGTGCCAGTTGCGAAGGTGGGCCAAGCCCCTCCGGCACTGCCAAGACGAATTACAAGAAGACCGGTTTTCGTTGCACCTCAAGGAGATTTTGCGTTGCGGGTATTCAGCAGCAAGGAAGAGATCATCGCGGCGAAGGGTGAGAAGCTCGGCACCAGCGACTGGCTGACCATCACCCAGGAGCAGGTGAACCAGTTCGCCGACGCCACCCTGGACCACCAGTGGATTCACACCGACGTGGAACGTGCCGAGAAGGGACCGTTCGGCGGGCCGATCGCGCACGGGTTCCTCACCCTTAGCCTGCTGTCGAAGCTGAACTCCCAGACCTACAAGTTCGAGGGCGCCAAGATGGGGATCAACTACGGCCTGAACAAGGTCCGCTTCCCCAGCCCTGTCCTGGTCGGTTCCCGAGTCCGCTCCACCACGAAGCTGGCGGAGGTGACCGAAGTGGACGGTGGGCTCCAGCTGACGGTGAAGTCGACCATCGAGATCGAGGGCGGCGCCAAGCCGGCCTGCGTGGCAGAAGGCCTCACCCGAGTGGTCTTCTGACGCATCTTCCCGCGCGAGCTGACAAGGGCCGTTTTGGATGTGGTGGCGCCGTGATGTGTTCGGGGCGAGCCGGTACGAGGCGGCGAAACGGCGTGACAGTCGTGTGGTTGGGGCGATTTTACGGGAAATCGTCACCGCTGCCGTAGGACCGCCGTTTTACTGGCACCGGAACAAGTTCTCAAACAGTCTCTATAGCGGTAGCAACTCCGCCGCATCCTCCTCCACCGGTGCCCGCAGAGCAGACCCGACGATTCGACGGCGTGCCAACCCGCGAATCCGCTGTCCAAACAAGACACGATAGCGCCGGTCGCGGCCCGGCGTGCTCAGGGGCGCAGGGAGGCCAGGAGGAGGTCGGCGAACTGCTCGCCGACCTCCTCACCCGTGAGCTTGCCGTCCTTGCGGAACCAGGTGCCGAGGTGGTGCACCGCGCCGAAGAAGAAGTCGACCACCAGGTCCGCCGACTTGTCCGACCGGAACACCCCGGAGAGCTGGCCCTCCTCGACCAACGCCCGCACCCGCTCGTGGTAGCGCCGCCGCTCCGCCCGTACCTCCGCCTGCTTGTCCGCGTGCAGCAGGTGCATGGAGCGGAAGAAGATCACCGTGTCGTCGAGGTTGGCGGCCGTCGTGGCGACTACGTCCGCGGCCACCGCGTGCAGTCTCTCCTGCACCGGCGCGTCGCTGGCCGCCGCGCTCTCCATCCGCGCGTGCTGGTCGCGCAACACCCGCGCGTAGATCTCGTAGAGCAGGTCGTCTTTGGAGCCGAAGTAGTGGTACATCGCACCCTTAGTGACCCCTGCGGCGTCCACGATCTGCTGCACCGAGGTCATCTCGAAGCCCTGCTCGGCGAACAACCGCGTGGCCACGGCCAGCAACCGCTGCGGAACCGGTTCGGCGCCCACCGCCGGTCCGGCAGTAGTGCGACCGTTCGCCGACCGCGCCATGTCAACCTCCCCTGTCGATGCCCACTCAGCGTATCGACCTGCCGGTCCGGCTTCGCGCGGACCGGCGGCGACACGGGCCCCTACCTCAGTTTGCGCTGGAGTTTCCGCATGCCAGCGTGCCAGCGCAGCGGTTCGGCGGCCCGCAGCGCGTAGTAGTCGGCGACCTCCGGGTGCGGCAAGATCAGGAACTCCTCGCCATCCAGCGAGTCAGCGACCACGTCGGCGACCTGCTCGGGTTCAAGCGCGCCCTTCGACAGGATCACCTCGCCGGCGTTGCTGGTGCTGCCGAGCATGTTCGTGCGCACCCCCTGCGGGCAGAGGGCCTGCACCGTGATGCCGCGATCGGCGTAGGTGATCGCCAGCCATTCGGCGAAACCGAGCGCGGCATGCTTGGTCACCGAGTACGGTGCCGCCTGCAGCATCGTCAGCAGGCCGGCGGCCGAAACGGTCGCCAGGAAGTGCCCCTTCTCCCGCTCCAGCCAGTGCGGCAGCACCGCTCGGGCGGCGCGGACGTGCGCCATCACGTTGACCTCCCAGGACTGGGTCCAGGCGTCCTCGTCGGCCTCCGGTCCGCCGCCGCGGGAAATCCCGGCGTTGGCGCAGAACAGGTCGATCCGCCCGTGCTCGCCGAGGGCGGCGTCGACCAGCGTGCGCACGCCGTCCTCGCTCGCCGCGTCACCGGGCACCGCGATCCCGTCCACTTCGCCGGCCACTCGCCGGACCCCTTCGGCATCCACGTCGCCCAGCACGACCTTCGCCCCGGATGCCGCGAACTTCCGGCTCATCGCCGCACCGATGCCGTTGCCGGCACCGGTGATCACCACGACCGAATCGGCGAGCTGCAACTCGCACACCGCCCTTCCCCGAGTCTGGTTCCGCCTTCGACAGCGGCGATTTCGCGCGAAGCCACCACGAGCTCACACACCGCCCTTCAGGGTCACGCCGCCGTCCAGGGCCAGGACCTGGCCGGTGACCCACGACGCCTCTTCGGAGAGCAGGAACGCCGCCGCGCCGCTGATGTCGGAGGGAACTCCCAGGCGCTTCAACGGGTAGCCTGCGGCGACCTCGTCCTCCTTGTCCTCGTACAGCGCGGTGGCGAACTTCGTCTTGACCACGGCCGGGGCGATGCCGTTGACCCGGATGTCCGGGCCGAGCTCCACCGCGAGCTGCATGGTGATGTACGCCAGCGTCGCCTTCGTCGCGCCGTAGAAGCCGATCCCCGGCGCGGGCCGCAGACCGGCCACGGAGGACACGTTGAGCACCGAGCCGCCGTGCTCCTTCATCCACGCGCGGTAAACCTGCTGTGTCCATGCGAGCGCGGCCAGCACGTTGACCTCGAATGTCTTGCGCGCGATCCCGTGCTCCAGGTCGATCAGCGGGCCATAGGCGGGGTTGATGCCGGTGTTGTTGACCAGCATGTCCACCCGGCCGAAGGTCTCCATGGTCTTGGCGACCGCGTCGGCTTGGTGCTCCTCGTCGTCGGCCTTGCCGGAGATGCCGAGCGCGTACTCGGCGCCGCCGAGTCCCTGCACCGCCTCGGCCAGCGGCTCGGGCTTGCGCGCCGTCAGGGTGACCCTCGCGCCCTCTGCCACCAGACGTTCGGCGATGGACAGGCCGATGCCCCGGCTCGCCCCGGTCACGATCGCGACCCGCCCGTCGAAACGCTTGCTCATCGGTTTCCCTTCTCTCACGGGGTTTTCACGCGGCGGCAGCCGCCGTCAACGCGCGACCTCGGCCGCCTCGCGGGCGGTGTCCCGCAGTTGGCGGCGCAGAATCTTGCCGGTCGTGGTCTTCGGCAGCTCGTCCAGGATCTCGATGCTGCGCGGGTCTTGTACGCGGCGAGCTACCCGTTGGTTCATCAGTGCCATGTACGCAGTGGACGGACCGACTATGTAGCAGGGCCGGTGTTCGGCCAGCGCGTCGGGCACCACGCCGGGCTCGAAGCGGTACACCAGGTCGAGTTGCCGTCCCAGCGCAAGCGCGGCGCTGAGCTGGCAGACCAGGCCGGTGATGTGGAACAGGGGTGCGAGCCCGAAGATCGCGTTGCCGCCAAGTTCCTTGACCCGGGTCCGCATGCCTTCGGCGTTGAACACAACGTTGCCGTGCGTGTTGGTGGCGCCCTTGGGCGCGCCGCCGGTCCCCGAGGTGCAGACGAGCAGCGCGATGTCCGAACTGGCCAGTTCGATCTCCGGGGGCCGCCGCCCGGCGTTCGCCCGCGCGACCGCCAGCAGGTCCGCGCACCCGGCGGCCGGCCGGCGTTCGAGCTTGGCGAACAGCCGCGAGTCGTGGCGCGTCTGCAGTTCGAGCTCGCTGGTGGTGACCGCGAGCCGCACCCCGGCGACATCGCCGAGCACGTCGTGCCAGCCGTACTCAGAGGCAACGACCGCGGTCGGCTGCGCATCGGCGAGGACCCTGATCAGCTCGCGGGTCCGGTACATCGGGTTGAGCGCAACGACGATCGCGCCGGCCTTCCACCCGGCCAGCAGCGCGATCGCGAACTGCGGCACGTTGTGCAGGTACAGGGCCAGCCGGTCGCCCCGGCCGACCCCCTGTTCGGCCAGGTGAACGGCCAGCCCGTCGCTGAGCTCGTCGAGCTCCCGGTAGCTGATCCGGCCGTCGAAGTAGGTGATGGCCACGTGGTCCGGGTTTTCCCCGCGGGCAGCGGCAAACAGTTCGAGCATGTTGTCGAACCGCGGCTCGATCCTGGCGGGGACCTCGCCATCGTAGAGCGCCAGCCAAGGTCGTTCGTCGTACGCGCTGCCCAACCCGCCACCTCCACGTCGAGACCGACCAGTCGGTACGTCCAGTCAACTGCCCACGCCCGGTCTCGTCAAGCGCAATGCCGACTCAGTCCGACCCGGCGCGGTCACCTTCAACGTCGACCCGGAGCCGTTCACCGCACTCGGCGGCTACACCGACGAGCAGCTCAAATCATCGCCGCAAAACGGGCGAGGGCAAGACATTCGTGCTCTCAATCGGCGGCGGAAAAGGAATTGTCGACCTCGGCAGCGAGGCGAACGTCGCAAATATTGTCGACTCAGTTGGAAAAATCTTAACTAATTATGGGATCAATACGTTAGATATTGACAGCACGGAACTCAACACCCCCAACACGACCAGCGCGATCCGCCAGCTGCACGAACGCGTGGGCGATAACTTCGTGCCGACCATGGCACCGCAGACCCTCGACGTGCAGCCCGACGACTCCTACATGCAGCTGTTCGACAACGTCAAGGACAGCCTCAAGGTCGTGCACACCCAGTATTACAACTCGGGTCCGATCAACGGCTGCAACGGCCAGGACTCCGTCGACTTCATCACCGCACAGGCGTGCAGCCCGCTGAAGGTGCTGCACCCGGACCAGGTTTCACTGGGCCTGCCGACGGCGGCCTCGGCAGCGGCAGCGGATACGTCGATCCGTTGATCGCCAACAACGCGCTGAGCTGCCTGGCGGTGGCCACCGACTGCAGCCAGTACACCCCGGAAAAGCCGCATCCCGAGATCAGCGGCGTAATGACCTGGTCCATCAACTGGGACGCCAGCAGTGACAATGCTTTCTCAGATCGGATCGGATCGGATCGATCCGGTTCGGACCCATTTGGACAGCCTGCCGTAGCCGACTCCGCCTCCGGTCGGGGTCTTCAGATCCACGATCACGCCAAAGAACACCCCAACCGGAGCCGCGAGTTCGTCACGGTACGCAATCCACATGCTACGAAAAGTGATACTTCGCACTACGCGCACGTTCGCGCACACATTTCCGCTATACCGCGCTACCCTGGAGTCATGTCAGCCGCGCTGGAAACCGTGTTGGCACGGGCCGGTTTAAAGGTCACCGCCAACGAATTCCTGACCCTGGTCGAGGACGCCGCTAAGAAGCTCACCTCGCCGCAGGTGGACCCAGGCGCGCACTTCACCGAAGTGGAACGACTCGCGCTCACCGAAGCAGGACTAGACCTGACGCCGTTGAGCGACTCCGAAGCCGACGCCCGCGCGCGGACCGTCGCCGAACAGGCCGTGCTCCGCGACACCGCGCTGTCGGTCACCCAGGCCGCGGACCGGGTGGGAGTGGACAGCAGCCGGATCCGGCACCGCATCAGCGAACGACGGTTGATCGGCTGGAAGGACCGCGGCGGATGGCGGCTGCCCGCGTGGCAGTTCAGCGACACCGACGTGCTGCCCGGACTGGACGTCGTGCTCGCGCTGATGCCCGTCGACCAACCGGCGCTCGTGCTGGCCAACTTCATGACCACGCCGCAGGAGGACCTCGAAATCGGGGACCGGCCGGCGAGCCCGCGCGATTGGCTGCTGGCCGGTGGCGACCCGCAGCGGGTGGCCGAGCTCGCCGCCACGATCGGCACCCCGGCATAAGCCCCGTTCCCAACCTTCGAGACCCCAACCCAGGACCTCCATGGCACGGCTACCACAGCCGCCTGCGCCCGCTGCTCTGCAGGCGATGCTCCGGCGCACCGAAGACGTGATCGCGGTGCCCGCCGGCACTCGCCTCGTGCGCGTCTTCACCTCCGGGGGCAACCACCCCCAGCAGTGGAACAGCTTCCGCTACGCCGGCCCGTTGCCGCACGCCAGGTTCGACCCGCACCTGCCCAACACCCAGGGCGGCCCGACGGTCACCCGGGAACACGGCGTGCTGTACTTCTCGGTGTCGGTGCAGACCTGCATCGCCGAGGTCTACCAGGCGACCTCCACAGTGGACCGCCGGACGCGCAGCCCGCACCTGGTCCTGTTCCGGCCACGTCGGACGCTCCGGCTGCTGGACCTGACGGGCCTGTGGCCCACCCGCGCCGGTGCCTCGCAAGCGATCAGCAGCGGCCCCAAGCTGCGCACCCAAGCGTGGGCGCGCGGGATCCGCGCGGCCTACCCGGAGCTCGACGGCCTCTGGTACCGCTCTTCGATGGACGCGGGCAACCCGTCGCTGTGCCTCTGGGATCCACCGGCGGCAACGGCCCTCCCGGACTCCCCCGACGTCCTGCTCCCGCTGAGCCACCCGGGCCTGGACGTGCCCTTGGGACGGGTGTGCAAAGAACTCAGCTACACGCTGCTGGATTGATTCCAAGCTAATCGTGCGTAGCGGTACAGGTGGCGGAACGTCAGACACCACCGGGGCACCGGAGTTGCGAGAGTGCGCCAAGCGGCTGCCGTGGCCTGCGATAGCTATTGAGCATCCGGTGTCGAGCATCACGGCATCGGCTGCGGAAACCGAGGGGGGGAAGCCGGGTTCGCAGCTCGGCCCGGATCTTTTTGGTATCCACACCAGATGCAACGGGAGTGCCCCCAATCCCGTTGGGAACTCCGGGCACTCCCGTCGCCGATCAGGCGTTCTCGGCCGCTTCCTCGTCCTGGGATTCGGCATCCTTCTTCGACTTCGCCAGGCTGGCCCAGGTCGTGATGGCCAGCACCACGACGATCACCGACAGGGACATCCAGTTGGTGATCTCCAGCCACTCCGGCACCAGGTGGTACTCGTGGAACGCGTGCAAGATCAGCTTGATGCCGATGAACCCGAGGATCACCGCCAGGCCCACCGACAGGTAGACCAGCTTGTCCACCAGGCCGCCGAGCAGGAAGTACAGCTGCCGCAGCCCCATCAGGGCGAACGCGTTGGCCGCGAAGACCAGGAACGGGTCCTGGGTGATGCCGAAGATCGCCGGGATCGAGTCGACCGCGAACAGCAGGTCGGCACTGCCGATCGCGACGATCACGACGAACATCGGGGTCAGGTAGCGCTTGCCGTTGATCTTCACGCTCGACTTGGCACCGTGGTAGGCGTCGGTCACCGGGAACACCTTGCGGACCCAGCGGACCACGGCGTTCTCGTGATACTCCTCGTCCCCGTCCTTCTTGCGGACCATGCTGACCGCGGTCCAGATAAGGAACGCACCGAAGATGAAGAAGATCCAGACGAACTGGGCGATCAGCGCGGCGCCGACCGCGATGAAGATGCCGCGCATCACCAGCGCCAACAGGATGCCGATCAGCAGCACTCGGTGCTGGTGGATCGACGGGACCGCGAAGCTGGACATGATCACCATGAAGATGAACAGGTTGTCCACGCTCAGCGAGTACTCGGTGATGTAACCCGTGAAATATTCGATCGCGAAGTGGGGGTCGCCGAAGAACCAGACCCCGAGCCCGAACACGATCGCACAGGCCACGTAGAAGGTGACCCACTTGGCGGCCTCCGCGGTGGTCACCTCGTGCGGCTTGCGGTCCACGATCACGAGGTCGAGCAGCAACAGGAGGGCGAGGCCGCCGAGCGTAGCCGCCCAGATCCACCACGGGACGTCCAGTCGGTCAGTCGCGGGTTGGGTCTGCTGAGCGAACAGCATCAGGTCGGCACCCAATTCGTCACCTCCGGTTCAGGGCATATGCCAGGGACCGGAGGTCTCTTCCACCGGCCTTAGACCGGTCGACGGCACCGGGCTTGTCCGAGCAAGTTCCGTGATGACGACGCCGCCGCGAAGGAATACTCCCCTCCCGCTGCCAAGATTGTCACTTATGCACGGTCCCGCGCACCACCCCGGGGTCGCACAAGCAACGAACATCACGTGGCGAACCGTACGGTGAGCCTTTCTGGGCGGCAACGGGTACGACCAGCGGTCACACCGACGGCGGGACCGAGATCATTGCGCCTCACCCGATCATCGTTATGATCACCACCACCCGGCTATCCCGGGACCGCACGCGGGGATGCGGCAGGCCTCGGCTCCGGGCACAACGACGTGTCCGGTTGCTGTTTGGTCTCTGCTTCATAGCGTCTTGCCTTCGCCCGCGTCTGGATCGAAACTGGTGCCTTCGTCTTCCCCTACTGTCGAATGCGTGTCCGCATCCCCCCGTCGCCGCAAGGGCCTCGTCCCGATCGCCCTGTCTTGCATAGTCCTAGTGGTGCTCGGAGCTTTCCTCTGGTCCGGTGACCAAAAACCAGCAGCCGCCCCCGAAGCTCCCCGGGAAGCGCTGGTGGACGTGCTGGACGGCCCCGGCGGCAACGAGCGGGCGCAGATCGACGTCACGCTCTTCGCCCCGGCGGACACCCCGGCGCCTGCGATCTTGCTCGCGCACGGGTTCGGCGGCAGCAAGGACGACACCGCGGCCCAGGCGCAGGAACTGGTCCGCCGCGGGTTCACGGTGCTGACCTTCTCCTCCCGCGGCTTCGGCCGCAGCACCGGCGAGATCGCGTTGAACGACCCCTCCTACGAGGTGACCGACGCGCGCCAGCTGCTGGACTGGCTCGCGCGCCAGCCAGAGGTGCTGCGCGATCGCGAAGGCGATCCTCGGGTCGGTGTGACGGGCGGCTCCTACGGCGGAGCGCTGAGCCTGCTGTTGGCCGGGACCGACCCCCGGGTTGACGCGATCGCACCGCTGATGACCTACAACGACCTCGGCCAAGCGCTGCTGCCCAACGCCGCCTCTCGGGACCGGATCGGCGGCAGCACCCCGGCCGAAGGCGCCACCGCTGATCACGGCGTGTTCAAGCAGGCCTGGGCGGGCATGCTGTTCTCGGCGGGAAGCTCGCCGCGACAGCGCTCCGCCTCGCGACCGCAGGCCCCACCGCCGTCCGACGGCAGCGCGGGCTTCCACAGCGAGGCCATCAACCAGCCCTTGACCTGTGGAAACTTCACACCGCAGGTGTGCGCGGCCTACACCGAGGTGGCGCGGACCGGGCAGGCCGGGCAGGCGACCCTGGACCTGCTCGACCGGGTCTCCCCCAAGTCCGTCACCGCCAACATCAAGGTGCCGACGCTGTTGGTGCAGGGCGAACGCGACACCCTGTTCGGCCTGGATCAGTCGGATGCCAACGCCCGGCAGATCTCCGCTGCCGGCGGCAAGGTCAAGACGATCTGGTTCGCCGGCGGCCACGACGGCGCCTCGCCCGACCTGGCGCTACGAGAACGCATCGCGGACTGGTTCGCCTTCCACCTCGGCGGGGTTCCGCCGGTGCCCGACCCCGGCACCGGCTTCGAGTACGACATCGCCGGGCGGCCGCAGCGCAACGGCGAGATCCCGGTGCGCACCGTGTCGGCGCCCGCCTACCCCGGTGTGCGGGCCGACCGCACGCCGCGTTTCGCGCTGCAGTTGCGCGGCCCAGTCACGCAGGTGGTCAACCCGCCGGGCGGCAGCCCGGCCGCCACCAGCTCGCTGCCCGGCGTCAGCGAGGTGCTGGACGCCGCAGGCAGCTTCGGCCGGTCGCTGGCCCGCGACCTGCCCGGACAGGTCGCGGTCTTCCGCACCGATCCGCTGGAGAGCCAGCTGCTGATCTCCGGCACGGCGCGGACCCGCCTTTCGGTGGCGTCGGTGCCCGGCCAACCCGCGACCGGCGACGCGGTGCTGTTCGCCAAGCTCTACGACGTAGGCCCGGACCAGCAGCGCAGCCTGATCGGCAACGCCGTGTCCCCGCTACACGTCGGTGACCTGCCCGCGGACGGCACACCGGTCGAGGTGGACGTGGCCCTGCCGGGCGTGGTGCACCCGCTGGATACCGGTCACCGGTTGGAGCTGGCGGTGGCCACCACCGACCAGGCGTACGCGGTGCCGAGGGAACCGGCGGTGCACCGCATCGGCCTGGCCGGCGACAGCTCGGTGTCGATCCCGTCGGTGCGCGGCGCGACGACGACCGCCAACACGGTGCCCGTGGCGCCGCTGGTCGGCATCGTTGTCATCATCGCGGCGGCCCTGGTGGCGTGGGTGCTTTCGTTGATCCGGCGCAAGAGCACCGATGACGTCGACCGGCTGCTGTCCGACACGCCGCTGCTGATCGACGGGCTGACCAAGTCGTACCCCGACAAGCCCGCGGCGGTGCAGGACCTGTCGATCCGCGTCGAGCGCGGCCAGATCGTCGGGCTTCTCGGCCCCAACGGGGCGGGCAAGACGACCACGCTGCGGATGTTGCTGGGGCTGCTCACCCCGACTTCCGGGCAGATCCGGATGTTCGGCCACCGGCTGGTTCCCGGGGCTCCGGTGCTGTCCCGGGTGGGTTCGCTGGTGGAGACGCCCGGTTTCCTACCGCATCTGTCCGGTTTGGACAACCTGCGGTACTACTGGGCGGCGACCGGGCGGCCAATGCTGCAGGCCCGCTTCGACGAGGTGCTGCAGATCGCCGGGCTCGGCACGGCCGCCCGTCGCCCGACGCGCACCTACAGCCAGGGCATGAAGCAGCGGCTGGCGATCGCGCAGGCGATGCTCGGGCTGCCGGAGCTGCTGGTCCTCGACGAGCCGACCAACGGTCTGGACCCGCCGCAGATTCACCAGATGCGCGAGATCCTGCGCCGCTACGCGTCCACCGGCCGCACCGTGCTGGTGTGCAGCCACCTGCTCGCCGAGGTCGAGCAGACCTGCACGCACGTGGTGGTCATGCGCAACGGCCAGCTGGTGACGGCGGGCAGCGTCGCCGACATCGTGTCGGTCGACGGCGAGGCGACCTTCCGGGTCGATGAGCCCGAGCAGGCAGCCGAGGCGCTGCGCACCATCGAGGGGCTCGGCCCGGTGGAGACCGACGGCGACCTGGTGCACGCCGACCTCGCCGGGCACTCGGCTGCGGTGGCGGTGAACGTGCTGGTCGCCTCCGGGATCGCGGTGCACCAGGTGGGGCCGCGACGGCGTTTGGAGGACGCTTTCTTGCAGCTGGTCGGGGAGGATCACCGGTGACCGACGACGCCGAAGCACCCAAGGTCGGGCAGTTGGACACGGCCGAGACGGCGATGGTCCGCTCCGGCCGCCGCCACTCGTCCCAACCCGACGGCAGCGTAGAGGGCTACCGCGCGAAGCGGACGCTGCCGGTCCGGGTGGAGCTGGCCCGCCAGCTGCGGCGCCGCCGCACCCGGCTGGCGCTGGGTTTCCTGGTGGTGCTGCCCTTCTTGCTGTTGCTGGCCTTCGAGATCGGTGACGACGGTCGGCGCGGCGGCCGGACCCTGGCGGACATGGCCACCGCCAGCGGCCTGAACTTCGCGGTGTTCACGCTGTTCGTGTCGACCGGCTTCCTGCTGGTCGTCGTGGTGGCGCTGTTCTTCGGCGACACGGTGGCCAGCGAAGCGTCCTGGTCGAGCCTGAAGTACTTGCTGGCCGCGCCGGTCCCGCGCACCCGGCTGCTGCGGCAGAAGGCCGTGGTTTCCGCGCTGCTGTCGGGTTTCGGGCTGATCCTGCTGTCCGCGGTCGCCCTGGGCGTGGGGCTGGTGTGGTTCGGCAGCGGTGACCTGATCAGCACCACCGGCGAGGCGGTGCCGTTCCCGGGCGGGGTGGTGAACCTGGCGGTGGGCACCGCGTACCTGGCAGTGCACCTGTCCTGGATCGCCGGGCTCGCGCTGTTGCTGAGCGTCAGCACGGACGCACCGCTGGGTGCGGTCGGCGGCGCGGTGGTGGCCTCGATCCTCTCGGAGATCCTGGACCAGATCACGGCGCTCGGGGACCTGCGAGACTACCTGCCGACGCACTACTCGACGGCCTACTCGGACTTGCTGAGCGAGGACGTCGACTGGACCGCGATGGTGCACGGGGCCTTCTCCGCCCTGGCGTACGCGGCGGTTTTCACCACCCTCGCGATCTGGCGCTTCCACAAGAAGGACATCACCAGCTGACCGTCGGCCGGGAGTCCTCCGGGTTGCTGCAGCCGCCCGGAGGACCCCGCCGGCGAGCCGCACTGGGCCCGGCTTCCGATCGGTGGATCGTTGCATCCGCCTCGTCCCGTGCGTGCGCCTGCGGACCGTGCGTTGGGCGATGCGCAGGCGTGGGGTTCCGCTTGTTGGCGGGGTGCATCGCACTCGTTGCCGAACCGGTCCGGGAAGAATCCGGCCTGGATTGACTTCAATTGGCGCAGACCATCGCCGACCAGCGGAATCGACTCGGATGCTGCCAGGACGCCAAAAGGCTCGGGTCAATTGCGATTCGGAAAAAGATCATTCCGATTGGGCCGGCCGCGCGCCGGTGGATCCGACCACAGGATCAAGATACACCCGAATGGAGTAATGTAAGATCACAATCGCCAGTCGGTCGCTCCGCCGAAGCTCGCCGGGACGATCTCTCGAACGCTCGTCTCCGCCGGTCAGGACACATCTCGGCGGAGAACCCGAGACATCGACGAGACTCGCCCGACCGGGCCGCGCGGTGACCGCGCGGGCCTTCGGCGGAAGCCGCGACCGAACCTCTCGAGGCGGGACAATCCGCCAGTTCGACGAAGAGTTTCACCATGTCACGGCCAGTAATACGCGGAGTCCCAATGGGTCAAACCCCCTACCTATTCAGCCGCCATTGATGTCGCTAGGATCACCATCGGTGATTAGTTGATCAATGAGTGAGCTCCAGTAGTCCCAGCGGTGACGCCCCAACCACAGGCACCCGTGCCCGTCGCCGATCATTCCCCCGTACCAAGGACGCTGATGTCTGAGTTCCCTTTACCCGCCACGGATCCCGAGCAGTCGCCGGCTTCGGGGCGCAGCACGGACGACGACCTGCGGAGTCGGTTGTTGCGGCTGGTCATGGTCCACTTGGGCGCCATGGCCGCGTTGGGGATCGCCGCCGCAGCCGTACTGACCACGAACCCCGAGCCCGTGCTCCTGTACTCGGTGCTCGGCGGCGGTCTCGCAGGTTGCGTGATCATTCTGGTCACGGCCGTCTTCCGCGCCCGCGCCACGGCGAACGCGATCGAAGATCACGCCGACGATTCCGTCGCACTCGCCCAACGGCGGCTCGACGAATCCACGAAGCACGCGCAGAAGTGGATCACCGCCCTGCGCTCCACCGTCGAGCAGGGCAAGACCGAGTTCCCCAAGTTGGTCGAGCAGGTCCGCGCGGGCGAGCACCCCGCGCCGCGCTGGCCAGCCGACGAACCCGCCGCGGGCAGCCATCCCTTCGAGCTGCTCTCCTACGAGATCCGGCAGGCGCAGGCCGCAGCGGAGTTCGCCGTGGCCCGCATGCAGCAGGCTTCCGGTGCAGGTTTTGATGCCGCCATAGGTACTGATCCCGGCGTCGCGGTGTTCGCGAACATCGCGCGGCGCGTCCAGTCCCTCGCACACCGGGCGATCCAGCGGCTCGACGAGCTCGAGCAGCAGGTGGAGGACCCGGACCTGCTCAAGGGCCTGTTCGCGGTCGACCACCTCGTGACCGGCATGCGCCGGCAGGCGGAAAGCCTCGCCGTGCTGGGCGGTTCGATGCCGCGGCGGCAGTGGAGCCGACCGGTGCCGATGTACACCGTTCTGCGGTCCTCCGTCGCCGAGGTCGAGCACTACGCCCGGGTCAAGGTGCTGCCGCCGGTCGACGGCACCCTCCACGGCCACGCCGTCGCCGACGTGATCCACCTGATCGCCGAGCTCGTCGAGAACGCCACCGCCTTCTCGGAGCCCGACACGCAGGTCACGGTCAGCACCCAGCGGGTCACCGCCGGGCTGGCCATCGACATCCGGGACCGCGGGCTGGGCATCGAGCAGGGCGAGCGGGCGACGCTGAACACGCTGCTCGGCGATCCCGGCGCGGTCGACCGCGACGAGCGGCTCAAGGACGGGCGAATCGGCCTGTACGTGGTCGCCCAGCTCTCCGAGCGGCACCACGTCGCCGTCGAGCTCGAGAACAACATGTATGGCGGCACCGACGCCCACGTCGTGATCCCCAACAGCCTGCTTGGCGATGAGGAAGAGGAGCCGGAGCAGCCTCCCGCGGCGGCCGAGTCCGCTTCGAGGCCGGTCGCCGCACCGAATCCGGTCGCCGCACCGACCCCCGTCGCCACCCCGAAGCGGCAGCCGAGGCCGAAGCTGGAGCTGGAGACGGAGCTGGAGCCAGCGTCGAGCCGTGCCGCCGTTCCAGCGCTGTCCGTGGCGGACACGCAGACCTTCGCGGCGCTCAACTCGTTCGAGACGCCCGACCGGGATCGCTCCAGCGGGCGGCGCGGGGCGCACCGGGCTCCTCGCCCGGAGCAGCACAGCCTGCTCGGCCACCTCGATGTGGAACCGCCCACCGCGTCGAACGGTGCTTCCAACGGTGCGCGGTACGGACGGCAAAAAGGAGTCGTGCCCGAGACCGCTGCGGCCGGGGAGGCGCCCGCCCAGAACCCAGCCAACAGCGAGCGTCCCCCGCTGCCCAAGCGCGATCGCTCCAAGACGTACGTGGTGCCCGAGCTCGCCAACGGGCCCAAGAACTCCGACGGACCGCGTAGCGGACCGAATCCCGGGTTGTGGGCGGCTTACCGGAAAGGCGTCCAGGGCGGCACCAGCGACGGCGATGATCCGGGCGACCACAGCGCTTGACCCGCATGGGTGCAATGCCACCTCTTCGCATCGCATTGATCTCAAGGAGACGTTTACCCATGGCCAATGACCTGCCCGCTGGCCAGACATCGGACCTCGGTTGGTTGCTCGCCAACCTGCTCCGGCGGGTTCCGCACACCCGTTGTGCCCTGCTGGCGTCCACGGACGGGCTCAAGCGGTACTACCACGGCCTGGATGCCGACGAGGCGGACGCGCTCGCCGCGTGGGCCGCCGCGCAGTCCTCCCTCGCCCGTAACGGCGGGTTGCGCTTCGGCGCGGGTGACGGGATGCGCCAGGTCGTGGTGGAGTTCGACGACCTCGTGTTCTTCGTCTCGGCAGCCGGTCCCGGTGCGGTCCTCGTCGTCCTCGCCTACCAGGAAGCCGACGCCAGCGTGCTTGGTTACGAGATCGCGCAGCTGGTCAAGAAGGTCCCGTCCCACCTCACCACGCCCATGCGGCAGCCCACCGCCGCATCACGCGCGGGCGAGATGGGTGGATGATGATGTCGATTCCGCCAGACAAACCCTGGGTCGACAATGAGGCCGGGCCGCTGCTGCGCCCGTACTCGCTCACCAACGGCCGGACCAAGCCGAGCGCCACGCTGACGCTGCAGTCGATGGTCCGGTCCACCGGCCGGATGACGCCCGAGCGAATTGAGCCGATGCACGCCAAGATGCTCGAGCTCTGCCGGTTCGCCACATCGGTCGCCGAGGTTTCGGCGCACCTGCACCAGCCCGCCGTGGTCACCAAGGTCCTGCTCTCCGACCTCATCGACTGGGGAGCCATCACCACCCGACTGCCCGATGACATGCCCGACCGAGCACAGCTGGAGGCGTTGCTCCGTGGTCTCCAACAACTCTGAGCTGTTCCCGACCGCCTTCAAGTTCCTCGTCGCGGGCGGGTTCGGCGTCGGGAAGACCACCTTCGTCCGGTCGGTCAGCGAGATCGAACCGCTGACGACGGAGGAAACGCTGACCATCGCCAGCATCGGCACCGATGACCTGGCCGGGGTTGGCGACAAGACCACCACCACCGTCGCGATGGACTTCGGGCGCATCACCTTCGACCCGCAGAACATCGTGCTTTTCCTGTTCGGCACCCCCGGGCAGGAGCGGTTCTGGTTCATGTGGGATGACTTGGTCAACGGCGCGCTCGGCGCGGTCGTGCTCGCCGACACCCGCAGGCTGGAGGATTGCTTCGCCGCAGTCGAGTTCTTCGAACGGCGCGGCATCGACTTCCTCGTCGCGGTCAACCATTTCTCCGGCGGCTTCCACTACGAACCGGAAGAGGTTCGGGAGGCGCTGGATATCAAACCGCACGTGCCGATCGTCACGTGCGACGCCCGCGACCGGCGCTCGGCGGCGTCGGTGCTGGCCCGCCTGACCAAGCACGTTCTCATAAACCGTCCTTTGTAGACGAAATACGCACAGCGGAAACGGAGCCCTCGTGACCACTTTCGACGCGGCCGGCCACCGCCACTTCAGCCCTGTAGACAACAACGGGCCGCAGCGAGCGGCGCGCTTGCGTCAACTCGGGCTTGGCGAGCAGGCCGAACCGGAATTCGATGCATTCGCCAAGCACGTCGCGAAGACCCTCGGCGTCCCCAACGCGATGGTCAACTTCATCACCGACAGGCACCAGTACCTGGGCGGGCTCTGGTCGGTGAACGCAGCGCCCGAAGCGGCCGACCCCGATCCTCGATCCGCTCCGTTGGAGACCGGGTACTGCCCGCACGTCATCGCCCGGGGTATGGCGCTGGTCCTGGAGGACGTCTGCGACTACCCGCGTTTCGCGGGCAACGACGTCGTGGACCGGATGAACGTGCGCTCGTACCTGGGGGCGCCGCTGATCGACCGCACCGGCGTTCCTCTCGGCACGCTCTGTGTCATCGACACCGAGCCGCGCCCTTGGGGCCGCGACGGCCTGCACGCCATCAAAACGCTCGCCAGCGAAGGCGTGCAGTTGATCCACCAGCGCGAGCAGGAGATTCAGGGGATCTGAGTCCATGAACGGGGGAGGCCGCACGCGGTTGCGTGCGGCCTCCCCCGTTCACGTCGGCTGTCAGCCGCGCCGCAGCAGCACATCGAGATCGTGCTGATCGCCTGGGCGGCGCTGTTCGACATTGCCAATGACGTCTTCATAACCGGCGATGTGCCCAGCGATCTCGTCGGCAGTGGGCAGGTCCGCGAAGGGCAGGTCAAGCTCCGCAGTGCGCAGGCGCTCGCGCAGACGCTGCTCGCACCACGCCGCGGTGCGGGCGTTCATGTCGGACCGGTACCTGGTCTCGCTGGTCAGGCCGGCGAGAAGCGTCCAACATGCCATTTCGCCCACGGCATTGGCGACCACGTGTCGATGCTTCGCGTCCATGATTGGCGCGGCGGCCAGCTTGGCAATCCCGGATGCGTATTCGTGCAAATGCGGCGCCGCGTCGACCTCGTCGAGCAGCGCGCCGAGCTTCTCGGGTGCGACGAGGAACTTGGTTCCCAAGTAGACGGTAACTGCCTCGGTCGAGCCCTCGAAGATCCGGAACAGCCGGTAGTCGCGGAAGAACTGGCCGACGACGTTGGTGTCGACGAAGCCGCGCGCGCCGAGCAGCTGCAGGCACTGGTCCACCACCTGGAACATGAGCTCGCACCCGAGGATCTTCGCGACGAAGTACAGTTCCTCCGGAACGCGTTCCGCTGCGTCCATCCGGCCGGCGATGTGCTGGACGAGCGCTTCGACGGCCTGCGTGGCGGCCGCGCATTCGGCGAGGATTTGCTGGATCCGGCCGTTCTCCGCCAGATTCCCCGTGGCGACCTCGCGTCGCCGGGCGAAGCGATGCGCGAGCTCCAGCGACCGCATCATCGCCCCCAGAGCACCCGCCGCGAGGGTGACCCGGCCCTGCGTGAACGCGGTCTTCGCGGCGAGCAGCCCCTCGCCCTCGACGCCCAGCAGGGCCTGGGCGGGCACCCTCAGGTTCCGGAAGTCCAGGCTGTTCTGCGGCACCGCCTTCAGCCCGAGGGTGATCACCTCCGGCCCACCCACGAATCCCGGGGTTGCGGTATCGACCACGAAGCCGGTGATACCCACGTCCTGGCCGAGTTCATTGGTCAGCCGGGCGAACACGTTGACGTAGGAGGCATCGGCGCCCAAACTGATCCACTGCTTGTTGCCGTTGATCACGTAGGACCCATCCGGCTCCTTGGCCGCGCGCGACGTGATGGCGCGCACGTGCGACCCCATGCCAGGTTCGCTGATGGCGCTCGTGATCAACCGCTTCCCCTGAGCCAGCTCGGGCAGGACCGCCGCTTTCACGTGCTCGCGGGCGAAGTGCTGAACCGGCGGGACGCCGAGGGTGTTGTGCACAGCCATCAGGACCATCAGGTTCGCGTCGATCGCACCGAGTTGCGTCATCACCCGGAGAGCGTCGGAATGCGAGAGTTCCTGCCCCTGGAACGCCTTGGGGATCTGCAGGCCGAACAGTCCGGCAGCAGCGAAGTCCGGCACCAACGATGTCGAGAACGACCGGCGCTCGTCCATCCTCCGTGAGTCGAGTCTTTCCCTGCTGTACCTCCGTAAGAACTCCAGCATGTCCGACACGGCACCAAGGTGCGGCGCGCCATTATCGGTCGAGTCCATACATCCCTCCTATGAGGACCGCTCAGCACACGATCTTCAAGGCACCACGACGAGGGAAGCCGGCCAGGCTGGGGCTTGGTTCTCGCCGGATTCCGGAAGTCGGGTGCGAAAAATCCCTGCAGGACGGGGTTCCACGCAGGTGAGTTACGGAGCGTCCTACGGCGTAAAGGCGGCTCCACGGCCGAAGGCCACTCGGCCCGCGAATGCCTGCCGCCGGCCGAACCGGCACGACGGGGGCGACGATGCCCAGCCGGCGAGCGGAAGCGCCGACGGCGCCGCATCGGACACCGGAGATTCGTCGCCCTTGACGCGATCAGGTCGACGACGTTCGAGGACGGGGACCCGAAGCGGCAGGGCGGCGTTCATGCGCATCTCCGATCCGCGGTGGCCCATTGCTTACGTTCGACTACGAAAAGTAAGGAAAAGCTAGTCCTCCTTACTTCTTATGGGTACCTCCTTTGAGGTGACAGAACAGGCGTTTTCGTCGAATTCCGTTACATAGCGCAACATTCTGCCGCGCAGGCAAGCAAGCAAGCAAGCCTAGGTGATTATCACCTCCAAGATCCGTCACCCACCCGGCCGCGTTCGACCACACGATCGGCGGAGACCTGCAGGTCGATGGAAATTTTCGCCTGCGGTATTTCGGGTCGGTTGCGTAGAATCTGCCTTTCTCCAAGGCCGCCCGAAGGCTGCACATGGCGACCTCGCCGCTGAGCCAGCGACTTCGGGACCTGGGACGCGACCTCGGCGCGGTGCCCTTCGAGCGGGACTCGCACCCCGTGCAGCTGACCGGCGCCGGTGCGACCCCGCAGCCGATCGTCAAGTACGTGCTCTGCCGCTTCTTCAACATCCCGCGTCGGCTGCGCGAGGCGGTCGGCCCGCATCCCGCCGTCGTCTGCATCGGCATCGCGCCCGGCCTGGACTCATCGGTGCGGCTGCGGCTCAAGGCGTTCGCGACGACGAATGCGCCACCGAGTGCGGCTCAAGCGCTGGCCGAGCGGCAACAACGACCTGCTCGCTGGCGTGCAGCGCGGCGAACTCACGATGGCGCTGGTGCACCTGCCGGTGCACGCCGAAAATGGCGTGACCGTCGCAGTCACGCCATTGTTCGCGCATCGACGCCACTGATCAATTGAACACCGCCCCTTTCAGCTCTGATTCCAGGGCTGGAATGGGGGTGTGTGCAACGTGGACTGATCACGCGGGCACAGCACACGAACATCAACCCGGCACGGTCAACACGACTCGGTGCGGGCTGTGCGCGAGTACGCCCTGACGCATGACTGCGTGGCGAGCGGGTGTGCTTCATCAAGCGCCGATCAGGCGGACGGCGGTACTCGCCGAACCCTGGTGCCAACGAAACTGGTATCCGACGGCCACCCTCCACCCAGAGCGACGTCAGTCTCCGGCAAGTCATCGCGAGAGCAGCGGATCGCCCGACGCAGCGGCGACTGCCGGCAGCGCCTTCACACGGGCAGTTCGGTGTTCCAGTCCAGCCATCGGGCCGGGTCGCCGTCGGGCGGCGCTTCGGCGTGGCGCTGCCGCAGTCGCTCGACCTCTTCAGGGCGTTCCGCGTGGTCGGGCATCAGTGTGGTGCTCTGCTGCGCACTGCGGACGATGTTTCGCTCGACCCTTGGTCTACGCAGACACTCGTAGGCATCAATCCTGCCATGGTCGCGCAATGCCTTGGCCAGGATCACCGCATCCTCGAACGCCATAGAAGCACCCTGGCCCGTCGCCGGCGACGCTGCGTGTGCCGACCGCGTCGCCGATGAGCAGCATGCGGCCCTTGCGCCAGCGCGGGGTCGGCACCAGGTCGTGGGCATTGGTGGCGAGCACGTCATCGGTGGCCGCGACGATGTCCGCAGTCGGGGTCGCGTCCCGCCGCAGTACCGCAAGCAGTCGGTCGCGCATGGCGTCCGGGCCCTCCGTGCCGTCCAGCGGCCGCGCCGGGACCCTGCTGAACCAGAAAGTCCGGCCCTGCGGCGAGACCGCGTAGCCGAATGCGCTGCCGCTACCCCGGACCATGTCGATGCGCCCCGGCTCGTGCGGCGGCTCGGCGCTGTCGGAGTAGCCGTAGAAGACCTGCTGGCCCACATAGCGCTTCGGCACGGGGTCGATCAACGCGCGCACCGCGGAGTTCAGCCCGTCGGCGCCGATGAGCAGATCGCCGACGATCGCCCGCCCATCGGTGAACCGCGCCGTCAGCTGGTCGCCGTGGTGCTCCGCGTCGACGAAGCGCGCGCCGTACTCGACGGGGAGACCTCGGCGGTGGACCTCCAAGCGCAGCAGATCGCACAACTCGGCGCGGCGAACGCAGCGATAGCCGTCGTCAAGAGCAGACGAACCCAACTCCGCTCCGTCGCTGCCGGTGAGGCGCAGCGACGTTAATGGGAAGCCCACTTCCGGGACGACATCGAGCTGGCGCAGCGACCGCATGCCGTTGGCCGCCACCGTCAGGAACGCCCCGATGTCCGCCCCGCTGCACGGGTGCGCCTCGTGCACGCTCACGTCGATCCCAGCTTTGTCCAGCGCTAATGCGGCAGCCATGCCCGCGATCCCGCTACCGATGATGACGACTCGCACGACGACTCCCCAGTTGTCGACCTGACGAATACACGACTGCGATCACCGTAGTCGAGATCGCCGACGCAAATCGAGTTCTGATCAGGCGGCGGGCTCGCCGACCGAGACCAGCGGCTACCGGATTCCACACAGCGGCAAAGCGGTGTGTCGGACATGCGCGACGACCTAGACAACCTGGACTGAGTCCCGCTCAACGCCGCCGCAGGGGTGCCGCCCCGGCGGGTCCGCGCGGCGCTGGAGCCGACGATGCTCGATCTAGCCGCCGAACGGACCTGGGGCATACCTCTTGCACGCGTCGAACACCGCGACGGTCCGCGAGCGCGTGGGGCCGGACGCGTACTCGCCGTCGAGCAGGCCGTGGCCCTCGACCCAGACCCGGAGCGCGCCGCCGGACGCAGCGCGAACACGCCGGCGGCTACCTGGTCAGCCCGCACCAGCGCAGCAACCTGCCGGGCCTCGGCTTCGCCAAGCCGAGGCATCCGACGACGGCAGCGACCGGCTGGTCGACGCGATCGTCGCCGGCCGCGACATCCAATCCATCGCCGAGCAGGTGCAGGAGCACCTCCGGGCCGGTGCCGTCCGCGTCTGCCTGCAGGTGCTAACCGCTGCCCCCGGTGGACTCCGCTGCCGGAGTGACGCGAGCTCGCGGCGTTCACGCAGGCATGACCGTCACTTGATGCCTGCGGCGTCCATGCCCCGGATTTCCTTCTTGAGGTCGTGGATCTCGTCGCGCAGCCGCGCGGCCAGCTCGAACTGCAGCTCCCGGGCCGCGTTCATCATCTGGTCGTTGAGCTGCTGGACCAGGTCCGCAAGCTCGGCGCGCGGCATCGACTTGATGTCGCGGTCCGCCAGCAACCCGGCGCTGGCCACGGCCTCCCCGGTCGGCTTCTTGCCACGCGAGACGTTGCGGCCGGAACCGCCGACGGCCACCGACTCCTCGGTGTCCTCGGACTCCGAGTACACCCGGTCCAGGATGTCGGCGATCTTCTTGCGCAACGGCTGCGGATCGATGCCGTGCTCTTCGTTGTAGGCCATCTGCTTGGCGCGGCGCCGATTGGTCTCGTCGATGGCGTGCTGCATCGAGTCGGTGATCCGGTCGGCGTACATGTGCACCTGGCCAGACACGTTCCGGGCCGCGCGGCCGATCGTCTGCACCAGGCTGGTGCCGGAACGCAGGAAGCCCTCCTTGTCGGCGTCCAGGATCGACACCAGGGAGACCTCCGGCAGATCCAGGCCCTCGCGCAGAAGGTTGATGCCGATCAGCACGTCGTACTCACCCAGTCGCAGCTGCCGCAGCAGCTCGACCCGCCGCAAGGTGTCGACCTCGGAGTGCAGGTAGCGCACCCGGATGCCCAGTTCGAGCAGGTAGTCGGTGAGGTCCTCGGCCATCTTCTTGGTCAACGTGGTGACCAGCACCCGCTCGTCGCGGTCGGCGCGCTCCCGGATCTCGTGCACCAGGTCGTCGATCTGGCCTTCCGTGGGCTTGACGATCACCTCGGGGTCGATCAGCCCGGTCGGGCGGATCACCTGCTCAACGAACTCGCCGCCGGCCTGCGCCATCTCGTACGGTCCAGGCGTCGCCGACAGGTACACCGTCTGGCCGATCCGGTCGCTGAACTCCTCGAAGGTCAGCGGCCGGTTGTCCAGCGCGCTGGGCAACCGGAAGCCGTGCTCGACCAGGGTCCGCTTGCGGGACGCGTCGCCCTCGTACATGCCGCCGATCTGCGGCACCGTGTAGTGCGACTCGTCGATGACCAGCAGAAAGTCGTCCGGGAAGTAGTCGATCAGCGTCGCGGGCGCCGAACCGGCCGGGCGGTCGTCGATGTGCCGGGAGTAGTTCTCGATGCCGGAGCAGAACCCGACCTGGCGCATCATCTCGATGTCGTATTGGGTGCGCATCCGCAGCCGCTGCGCCTCCAGCAGCTTGTTCTGCTTCTCCAGCTTGCCCAGCTGCTCCTCCAGCTCGGCCTCGATGCCGCGGATGGCCTTCTCCATCCGGTCCGGGCCGGCCACGTAGTGCGTCGCCGGGAAGATCCGCAGTTCGCGCACCTCGCGCACGGTCTCGCCGGTCAGCGGGTGCAGGTAGTGAAGCCGGTCGATCTCGTCGCCGAAGAACTCCACCCGCACCGCGAGCTCCTCATAGGCCGGGATGATCTCCACGGTGTCGCCGCGCACCCGGAAGGTGCCGCGGGCGAAGGCGATGTCGTTGCGGGTGTACTGCACGTCCACCAACGCGCGCAGGAACACGTCCCGGTCGATCTCGCCGCCAATCTCCAGCGGGATGGACCGGTCCAGGTACGACTGCGGGGTGCCCAGGCCGTAGATGCAGGACACCGACGAGACGACCACGCAGTCGCGGCGGCTGAGCAGGTTCGACGTGGCGGAGTGGCGCAGCCGCTCGACGTCCTCGTTGATCGACGAGTCCTTCTCGATGTAGGTGTCGGTCTGGGGGACGTACGCCTCGGGTTGGTAGTAGTCGTAGTAGCTGACGAAGTACTCGACGGCGTTGTCCGGGAAGAAACCGCGCAGCTCGTTGGCCATCTGGGCGGCCAGCGTCTTGTTCGGCTCCAGCACCAGGGTGGGCCGCTGGATGCGCTCGATCAGCCAGGCGGTGGTAGCCGATTTGCCGGTGCCGGTGGCGCCCAGCAGCACGACGTCCTTCTCGCCGGAGTTGATTCGCCGCTCCAGGTCCTCGATCGCCTGCGGCTGGTCGCCAGCCGGCTCGTAGTCGCTGACCATGCGGAACCGGCCGTCGATCCGCGGAATGTCGCTGACCGGCCGGAACTCGGATTGGGCCAGGACGGGGTGCTCAGTCGCGAATGCCACGACAACCAATGTACGAGCCCGCCCCGACATCATGCTGCGTCACGGGGTGCCCAAACGGCCACCAGGGCCGATAATGAGATACGTCACCCCAGTGCAGGAGGTGGTGTGATGTCGAGCAACGCACCTATCGCTGGGCATCCGGATCTCACCGAGATGCGCCTGCGCTACGAGCGGGCCGCGGAAACTCCCACCGCTCAGGTGGCGGACGGCTTCACCGTGCTCGGTGGCCTGTTCGTCGCATTGTCGCCGTGGATCACCGGCTTTCACACAATGACGCTGTCGTTGATGGTGAACAACCTGGTCACCGGGCTGACCGCGACCGTTCTCGGGCTTTCGTTCGCGGCCGCCTACCACCGCACGCACGGCATCGCCTGGACCGTTCCGGTGCTGGGTGTGTGGACAATCGTGGCCGTGTTCGTGATAAACGGGACAGCCATCATGACCAGCAGCGTCCTGTGCAACGTGATCGGTGGAGCGATCCTGGTCCTCGCGGGGCTTGGCACCATGGCTCCGGCCTACGCCACCCGCGCAATGACCTGACCCCGGCCGATCGGAGGTGAAGGATCACAAGTGGTGAAGAAATAGCGGGCGCGACGACCTTCGGACGTCGCGCCCGCCCGCATACAGTGGCAGGGTGACCACGCAGCGCGAGATCGCCGAACAGCTCGGCCTGCCCGTCCACCCGCCCAAGGTCGAGGTCTTCGACCTGGTCGCCAACACCAACACTGACCCCAAGGGCCACGTGCGTGCCGTGACGCATTACGAGCGTGCGCCCTTCGGGCTGTACCTGGCCCGCCCGACCCCGGGGCATCCCCGCATAGCCGCCCTCGAATCCTGGCTGCTGCCCGATCTCGGGTTGCGCGTGACCCGCTGGTACGGGCACCCCGGGCATAAGGGCGACACGGACTTCTACCTCGATGTGGCGGACATCGAGCCGGGCGAAAAGCAATGGCGGACGGTCGACCACTACCTCGACATCGCGGTGCGGGACCGGCGCGCGGTGGAGCTGTTGGACATCGACGAATTCGTGGTCGCCGTGCGGGCGGACCTGCTGGACGCGGAAACCGCGGAGCGCGCGATGAGGCGCGCGTGCAACGCCGTCGACGGGCTCGCCCGGCACCGGTACGACCTGCCGAAGTGGTTGCGCGACAACGGGATCGAGCTGTCATGGCGCGGGCAACCCGTCGAAGATCCCGTACCCGGCCAGCAGTCGCTACCGCCATCCCGGTGACAGTCCACCCACGTACCGAATCGATACTCGACGAGCCCCGAAAAGTTACGTTAAAAACCGGTCCTGCCGATCTTCGAAGCCGGTTTTACCATTACTGTCTGAAGTCGTGACCGCTGCGTTTTCTCCCCAATTGGTTGAAGTTATCGACATCTTCAGCTCGCAGCGCAGGCAACCTTCCGGCAGCGTCGCGCAGTTGGAGGTCTGCCACGTCGAGCGCTGGGGACTCGCAGTGGAGTGCCCGACGCCGGAGGCCCCGGACCACGACACCGAGATCACCTGGCTGCTGCCCGACCTCGGGCTGCGGCTGACCCGCTACCGCCCGCGCCGCAGGCACTCCCGCCCGGGACCGAGCATGCTCACCGCGGTCCACATCGAGCGCAAGACCAGATCGTGGACGACGACCGATCTGCTGCTCGGCCTGGAGGTCGGGGACCACGGCCGGGCGCGGATCACCCACGCCACCGAGTTCGCCGCAGCGGTGGGCAGCGGCCTGATCCGGCTCAGTGAGGCGGACTACGCGCTGCGGACGGTGCACCGCACGCTGGACGAGGTCACCCGCCACCGGGACATCAACCAATGGCTCGCCCACCGGGGCATCTTCCAGATCTGGTGACCAGAATCGGCGCCGGTCAGCACCCGTGAGCGCGTTCGGATGCGCTTTGGCACCCGGACCACCCGCAGGCCTTCAACCGCGGCGACCGGTCAGCGGGGCGGGCGGCCGTCGAGGCGGATGGGGCGGCGTTCCACTGCCGCGCTCACCGCCGCCGTCCGGCTGTCCACGCCGAGCTTCGGGTAGACGTGCACCGGGTGCGTCTTCACCATCGCCCCACTGCTGAACAGCTTCCGGGCCAGTTCCTTGGCACCCGGAACACGTCCGTCACGAGATCCCTCTCACCGGCAGTGTCGCCGCCACGGCCGTGCCCTCTCCCGGCTGGCTCTCCACCGCCAGCGTGCCCGACTCCGCCACCCTCGCCCGCATCCCGGGCAACCCGTAGCCGCGACCGCCCCAGAGCGCGGGCCCGCCGGGTCGAACCGGTGCCATCATCGCGCACGTCGAGGGTCACTTCATCGTCCAAATAGGACAACGTCACGGTGGCGATGCGGGCCGCGCTGTGCCCCCGGACGTTGGCCAGCGCATCGCCTCCATCAGCTGCATGATCGCTCGTTTAGGCGTCATGGCAGAACACCACAACGCCAATCAGGCGGCAGATCGCACACCACCACCAGACCCGGGTGTCACTTGCTGCGAGACACAATCCGTGTCACATCAGCTGAGACTGAAGACCGTTGGCCAGCGCACCCTGAGCCACCCGCAGCAGCACGGCGCCGGCGTCCGCGCTGGTCGGCAACGGATCGCCCACCACCTCGAAGCGGACCTCGACGCCGGACTCCACCGCAGTCAGGTCGGCCAGCTCGCGCAGGGCTTCGGCTGCAGCTCCAGCGCCGTCGGCGCGAGCTCGCGCACGAACAGGCGGGCCTCCGCCAAGTTGTCCTCGGCGACCTCCTCCACCCGCCGCATGTGTTCGTTCAGGTCACCACCGCGCTCGGCCGCTTGCAGCAGCATCCGGATGCTGGACAAGCCTTGGACGATGGTGTCGTGGATCTCGCGGGCCAGCCGCTCGCGCTCCCAGCTGATGCCC
This sequence comes from Saccharopolyspora sp. NPDC000995, assembly GCF_053599315.1. NCBI lineage: Bacteria > Bacillati > Actinomycetota > Actinomycetes > Pseudonocardiales > Pseudonocardiaceae > Saccharopolyspora > Saccharopolyspora sp. NPDC000995. Next base: position 18,037 of record NZ_JBSFLZ010000019.1, on the reverse strand, counting down.
GCCTCTCGCTTGGCCTCGGCCAACTCGCCCCGCGCCCCACGAACTGGCCGATCAGCTCCGCTCGGCGTTCGCTCTCACTACGCAGCTCCAGGAAAACCGCGGTGGCCATCCTCGCCACGGCCAGCGGCACCAGCACGTCGATGACCTCGAAGCTGGGCGTCAGCCGCAGCTGCGCAGGCGGCGAGTGCGATCGCGGCGAGCACTCCGACTACCACTCATCGGCTGAACCCGCCGCCTTTTGCCGATCAAGGGGTCCAGCCGGTGCTTTCGGCCCACTGCCAGGCCTTGGGGACGGCTTCGACGAGCCAGCGCTCCTTGGCGTCGGCGTATGCTCTGAGGTCCGCGTCGTTGGCGTGTTCCACGGCGACTTTCCGCTTGAGTTCGAGGTACTCGTCGCGGGCCGCCCGATCGGCGCGCAGCCAGGCCGGGAAGATCAGCGCGGTGCGCTGCCCAGGAGAACCGTCGACGCGCAGGTGCAAGTTCACGTAGCGGCCCGGATCGGCCGACCTGTGGATTCGCTTCTGCCAGAGCGCCGGGTCCGGCGCGAAGGTGTGCGGGTTGTCCCTGCGGACGTCCGGATGCACCAGGAAACCGGCCTCAGCCAGCGGTTCGGCTAGCGCGTCAGCATCGTCCAGCGATCGCACCGTCATCTGCAGGTCGATGACGTCCTTCGCGGGCAGGCCCGGCACCGAGGTGGAGCCGATGTGGTCTACCCGCACCGCCTTGTCGCCCGCCGCCCGCTCGATCCGGGCGATCAGCCGCCGCGCCTGCCGCGGCCAGTCCGGATCCGCATCGACCAGCTTCGGGGCCCGCTCCGGCGCAGGCCGCCGCAGCCGAACGTTCTCCTCGAACGGCACCAGCCGGTCCTGCCACAGCGCATCGACCTGGGCGTTGATCTCCTCGACCGAACCGCTGTTGTCCAGCCAGACGTCCGCGACTTCGCGCCGCTGCTCATCGGTGGCCTGCGCGGCGATGCGGGCGCGCACGTCGTCCTCCGCCAGACCGCGGTCGATCAGCCGCCGCACCCGGACCGGTTCCGGCGCACCAACAATGGCCACCAGGTGGTAGTTCGCCGCGTAGCCAGCCTCGACCAGCAGCGGAACATCGTGCACGACGACCGCGTCCGCAGGTGCCTGCGCGATCCGCTCGGCGGTCAGTTCGCGGATCTTGGGGTGCGTGATCGCGTTGAGGTCCGCGCGGGCGTCGCTGTCGCCGAAGACCTTCGCCGCCAACGCCGACCGGTTCAGCGCGCCGCCGGAGTCCAGGATGTCGTCCCCAAACCGCTCGACGAGCTCGGCCAGCCCCGGAGTGCTCTGCTTCACGACCTCCCTGGCCAGCACGTCGGAATCGACGAGCACCGCGCCTCGCTCAACCAACCGCCGAGCGACCGTCGACTTCCCCGAACCGATCCCACCGCTGAGTCCCATCAACAACACAGAACCCATCCTGCCAGCGCGACCGACCAACCCGGTGCACCCCTGGGGAACAAAATCCCCGCGTGCACTTTTCGGGACGATAGAGGCTGCTCGGGCACTCGCTGTGCGACGGCGGTGCACCTGGCGTCGCTGGCGCGAAGCGAACGGACCTCCACGCCAATGGCGGTTTAACCCCCACTGCCCGAGCGGCACCCGCGATGCTGCCGCCGTTGCCCGCTTCCAGGGCCTCGAAGAAGCTCGCCCTCAACTCCTCAGAAACCACGATCCCCGCAACTCCGGTGAATTCAGGGAGTTGCGGGGATCGCTAGAACCCGCCCGGGAAGGTGCGGGGCTGTGATACCTCAGCCGTTAGGCGTCAGACTCACGCACCGCCGGAGAGCTTCTCCCGCAGCGCCGCCAGCTGTGCGTCGCTGGCCAGCGAGCCGCTGTCCTGCTCGTCGCTCGAACCCGACGAGTAGTTGCCGCCGCTGGTCGGCTCCTCGCCGCCACCGGCCGCGGCGGCCGCAGCGGCCTCCGCGTCGGCCTGGCGAGCCTTGGTGATCTGGGCGATGTGCTTCTCGAAGCGCGTGTGGGCCTCGGCGTACTGCCGCTCCCATTCCTCACGCTGCTTCTCGTAGCCCTCGGTCCACTCCTGGGTCTCCACGTCGAAGCCCTCGGGGTAGATGTAGTTGCCCTCGTTGTCGTACTCGGCGGCCATCCCGTACTGGGTGGGGTCGAACTCCGAGTCGGGACTGAAGCCCTCGTTGGCCTGCTTCAGCGACAGCGAGATCCGGCGACGCTCCAGGTCGATGTCGATGACCTTGATCATCACCTCGTCGCCGACCTGGACGACCTGCTCCGGGATCTCCACGTGGCGCTCGGCCAGCTCGGAGATGTGCACCAGGCCCTCGATGCCCTCGTCGACGCGGACGAACGCACCGAACGGAACCAGCTTCGTGACCTTGCCCGGCACGATCTGGCCGATCGCGTGGGTGCGGGCGAACTGGCGCCACGGGTCTTCCTGGGTGGCCTTCAGCGACAGCGACACGCGCTCGCGGTCCATGTCCACGTCGAGGACCTCGACGGTGACTTCCTGGCCGACCTCGACGACCTCGCTCGGGTGGTCGATGTGCTTCCAGGACAGCTCCGAGACGTGCACCAGACCGTCAACGCCACCGAGGTCGACGAACGCACCGAAGTTGACGATGGAGGAGACGACGCCCTTGCGGACCTGCCCCTTCTGCAGCTGGTTGAGGAACTCGCTGCGGACCTCGGACTGGGTCTGCTCCAGCCAAGCGCGGCGGGACAGGACCACGTTGTTGCGGTTCTTGTCCAGCTCGATGATCTTGGCCTCGAGTTCGCGGCCTACGTAGGGCTGCAGGTCGCGGACGCGGCGCATCTCGACCAGGGAGGCCGGCAGGAAGCCGCGCAGCCCGATGTCGAGGATGAGGCCGCCCTTGACGACCTCGATGACGGTGCCGCGCACGGGCTCGTCCTTCTCCTTGAGCTCCTCGATGGTGCCCCAGGCGCGCTCGTACTGGGCGCGCTTCTTGGAGAGGATCAGCCGGCCTTCCTTGTCCTCCTTCTGGAGAACAAGGGCCTCGACGAAGTCGCCGACGGTGACGACCTCGGCGGGGTCGACGTCGTGCTTGATCGACAGTTCGCGGGAGGGGATGACGCCCTCGGTCTTGTAGCCGATGTCAAGCAGCACCTCGTCGCGATCGACCTTGACGATGGTGCCCTCAACAATGTCCCCATCGTTGAAGTACTTGATGGTCTGGTCGACGGCGGCGAGGAAGTCCTCCTCCGTCCCGACGTCGTTCACTGCGACCTGCGGCTTGGTGGCGGCTGCAGTCGGGACGGTGGTGGTGTCGGTGGACATCAGGTGGGTTGCTCCGGTGCGGATAGTTTGGTCGCTGGATCTACTTTGTTGCCGCGCCCCAGGTGTCCCAGGGCCAGCTGATTTGCTGGACCAGGAAGTTCCGCTTCTCCGGCAGACCCCCCCGCGGCCGGTGCGACCCGGCAGGGAAGAGCCGCCGACAGAAGACCCACGGCGCGGGCGGTATCGTACGCGCTTTCTCGATCGCCGGGCAAACTGCGGTACGCCTGGACGACCGGTCGACTCCGGGCGACGACAATGCGTCACGTCCGAGCAATACCCACTATCGGCGGGGGGAATCCTTGACACGAGCCGACGAGCCGGAGAACGACAGGCTCCAGCCTATCTCCGCGGAGTACTTGTTGGGCACGGTCGGTGTGAGCAAACGCACTGTCGACGCGGCGGAATCACGGGGCGCGAGCCGGTTGTGGTGGGACGCCGACGCCGACGACTACCAAGCTGAACACGGCGCGTTCCTCGGCGACAGCGATTTCATGTGGTGCCCGGAGCGGCTGCGCGAGCAGGACGTAGGGCTGCTCGGCGACGTCCGGGGCAAGCGGGTGCTTGAGGTCGGCTGCGGCGCGGCCTCGTGCTCGCGATGGCTGGCCGACCAGGGCGCGCATCCGGTCGGACTGGACATCTCGGCCGGGATGTTGCGCCACGCCATCGCGGGCGGTGAGCGCAGCGGGACCGGGGTGCCGCTGGTGCAGGCCAGCGCGGACTGCCTGCCGTTCGCCGACGATTCCTTCGACCTGGCCTGCTCTGCATTTGGCGGCGTGCCGTTCGTGGCCGATGCCGGAGCGGTGTTCCGGGAGGTCGCGCGGGTGCTGCGGCCGGGCGGCCGGTGGGTTTTCGCGGTGACGCACCCGATGCGGTGGGTTTTCCCAGACGATCCGGAGCCGACCGGGCTGACCGCGACCCACTCCTACTTCGACCACACCCCGTACGTGGAGATCGACGCCGACGGCCGGGCCACCTACGTGGAGCACCACCGCACGCTCGGCGACTACGTCCGCCAGTTGGCCGCCGCCGGGTTGCACCTGGTCGATCTCATCGAACCGGAGTGGCCGGAGGGGCACACTCAGACGTGGGGGCAGTGGAGCCCGCTGCGCGGACGCCTCTTCCCCGGTACCGCGATCTTCATCTGCCATAACTGATAGACGCCGATTCACCACGCCGGGGCCGTCCTCGTCAGACGACGTCCGAGAACCTATGGCGGCGCGAGCCGCGAGGGTGGGCCAAGCGCACTTCAGGACAAAACCGACCTATGGTCAAGGCAGCTTCCGAGGAGAAGTCGTGGCGAGTGCACAGGAGTTGATGCGGGTGCAGTTCGCGCGGTTCGCCGCGCTGGACCCGCAGCTGCCGGACGCCCACCACCTTCCGTCCGACGGCGAGGCGATCGTGGCCCCGATCGCCGGCGGCGGCACGGCGGCCGGGCTCGTCGCGCGCAACACCAGTCCGCCGGGGTCCGCGAAGAGCCTCTGGCAGGCCGGTGAGGTGTTCGAGCTCTTCCCGATCGTCGGCGAGCAGCCACAAGCGGGCATGGACGCGCTGCTGGGGACCTGGCGCGAGTGGCTGGCGGCGCACGCCTCACCTGGCCCGAACTCGTCGTGCATGGTCGTTTGGCCGAGCCGGGACGTCGCCGCTACCAGGGCATTGCTGGATCACGGCTTCGTCCCGCTGTCCTGCTTGGCCGTGCGCCCGACCACACCGGCCGCACATACGGAACTATCTGGTACCGTAAAAATACGGCGCGCCGGACCGGCCGATCTGGACGCCGTCGTCGAACTCACGCTTTCCGAGCTCGAATACGCCGCCCTGGTCGGCACATCCGCGTACCGACCCGATGCTCCGCAGCTGAAGCGGACCGCTGCGCACGTGCACCTGCACTCCAGCGATCCAGTGTGGCTGGCAGAGCAGGACGCAACGCCGGTCGCGGTAGCGGAGTGCGGCTGGGTGGACACCGCTAAGTCCCCCGGCAGCTACCGGCTCCGGTCCGGCATGTGGGCGTACGTCAACTGCGTGTCAGTGCAGGAGAAGCTCCGCGGAACCGGCGTCGGCCAACAGCTGATGGCAACGGCGCACAACGAGTTCGCTCGCGCCGGAGCCGTCGGCAGCTTCCTGTACTACAACCCGCCCAACCCGTTGTCCTCGGTGTTCTGGCCCCGCCAGGGCTACCGGCCACTGTGGACAATGTGGGAGGTGCGCCCGGCCACCGCGCTGCGCTGACGCTCGCCGCGGGCGGCGCACGGCCGCGAGAGTCGAGGAGTTCGGCGTGGAAATCGTCGCCACCGGCGTCGAGGTGATCGGAACGCACAGGCCGCTGCTGGCGCCCACTTCGCTTCGGGTGCGCACCGGTCAGGTCCTGCTCACGGGGCGACCCGAACTCCGGCCGCACCGCGCTGGCGCTGGCGCTGGCGCTTTCCGGCCGGCTACGACCCACTCGCGGCAGCGTGCGCCTGGACGGCGCGATCGACGCCACCGCGCTGCGGCGCAGCGTCGCGGTCGTCGACGCGCCGGACATAACCGGACCCGACGGCGCGCTGGTGTTGCGCGGCGTCGTCGCCGAAGGCCTGACCCTGGCGGGTCGTCGATGCGGCCGCCGCCACGTCCGCGACTGGCTGTCGGCCCGGAACTGGCTGCCCGAGGGGGCCAGCGAAGAGCGCTTCGAGAATCTCGCCGGGTTCGAGCGCACCCGGCTGCTGAGCGAACTCGCCTGCGAGGCGCGCGCCGTCAAGGCCCTGGTGCTGGACTGCCCCGACCGCCACGGCGGCGATTCCACCGGCTGGTACTCCATCGCCCTCCGCCACGCCGAGCGCGGCCTGGCCGTGGTCGCGCTCTGCGCCCCGCACTCCGCCGACAAGCTGGGTGTTTCGCCCGCGAAGGTCGGCGCGAACAACCCCGAACCGTCCACTTCGGACTTTACTGAAGGTCTGTGATGACTAGTTTCCGGCTCGCCGCCACGCCAGCTGCGCCGCCTGACTTCGGGCAAACTGCCCAAGCTCGCGCTGCTCGCGGTCACCCTGGTTCCACTGCTGTACGGCGCGATGTACATCTACGCGAACTGGGACCCCTACGGGAAGCTCTACTCGGTGCCCGCCGCCGTGGTCATCGCCGACGAGGGGGGCCAGCGCGAGGACGGCACCCGGCTGGACGCCGGAGAGGACGTCTACCAGGAGCTGCTGGATTCCGACACCTTCGGCTGGACCCGCACCGACGAGCAGCAGGCCCAGGATGGCGTGGCCAGCGACCGCTACACTTTCGCGCTGGTGGTGCCGAAGGACTTCTCCGCGGCGCTGCTCTCCCCCGCCGACTTCGAGCCGCGGCAGGCGAAGCTGCGGCTGATCACCAACGACGCCAACAACTACCTGGTCGGCACCATCGCCGACAAGGTGGCTTCCGAGGTGCGCAAGGAGGTGGCCTCCAGCGCTGGAACCGAGGCTGCCAACCAGTTGCTGCTCGGGTTCAGCACCGTCCACAACAAGACCCTCGAAGCAGCCGACGGCGCGGAGCAGCTCGCCGAAGGGGCGGGACGGCTGCGCGACGGGCTCGGCCAGGCCGAGCAGGGCACCGACCAGTTGGCCACCGGCGCCCGTCGGCTGGTCGATGGCGCTGTGGATCGGCGGGTTCGTGCTTTTCCTGCTGATGCGCCCGCTATCCAGCCGCGCTCGCGGCCGGGGTCGCGCCGTGGCGCGTCGCGCTCGGCGGTTGGTTGCCCGCGGCGATCGTCGGCTTCGCGCAGGCCATGCTGCTGGACCTGGTCGTGGTCTTCGGGGTGGGCGTTCACCCGGCGCACGCCTGGTGGACTCTCGCGTTCCTGATCCTGACGTCGTTCGCCTTCACCGCCGTGGTGCACGCTCTCAACGCCGCCTTCGGGCCGAAGGGCAAGTTCATCGCGCTGGTCATCCTGGTGTTGCAGCTGGTCACCGCGGGCGGCACGTTCCCGTGGCAGACGATCCCGGAGCCGCTGCACCCGCTGCACCAGGTGCTGCCGCTGGGCTACGTCGTCAGCGGCCTGCGCAACCTGCTCTACGGTGGATTGGGCCTGGAGACGGCGTCGAACGCGGCCGCGGTCCTGCTCTGCTACCTGGTCGCGTCGCCGCTGCTGAGCACGATCGCGGCCTGGCGGCAGCGGGTCTGGACCCCCGCGCGCTTGAAGCCCGAACTGTCCCGCTGAGCGCTTGTCCCCAGACTCCGCGTGGCGGTGCGGGTAGCGCTGCCGCGAGGACGAAGGTCAGAACCGAGTACTGCCGACTGCCCGGGTCCTCATCTAGCTGGGCCAGGTGAGGATTTCGCCGGTGCGGCGGTGCGACAGCGCGTGGGGTCCCCCGGACTGGACTCGCGCGGTCGCACCGCCGGTCGGGCGGTCCACTCCGGGCTTTCCCCACTGGTCGGCACCGGCGAGGAAGATCCGCCGGGAGCAGAGCAGATCCCGCAGCGACAGCAGCGCGCACAGCTCGTAGACGACGCGTTCGATGCGCCCCTCTGAGTCCACGACTGCGTCCTGCCACTCCGGCGGCACCACGTCGTCCAGCGGGATGTTCTGGTCGAAGTCGTAGAACCGGCCACGCCCCCAGCACGTGGTGTAGTCGCTGACCAGCTCGCCGAGCGCTGCCATTACCGGCCAGCAGCCCAGGTCCCGGCAGCGGAACTCCAGGCCCGCCAGCAGGAGCTTGATGATCTGCTGGTAGTGAGCGGAGTAGGTGCCGCGGAGCACCGTTCGCTTGCGCCGGGCTCGCACGGCGTCGCGGGCTTCGCTGTCGCGCGTCAGCTTCCTGAGCTCCTGCTCGCCGGCGATCGGGTAGAGCACTGTCCGCACAGTGTCGTCGGGACGATCCAGGGCGGCCCGGACCAGTTCGAGCAGGAGCACGTCCCGCGCCTGCCTCGGCCACGCGGCGTCGGCGGCCTCCTCGCCGAGCCGGTGCTCCGCCCGCACCCGGATCTGGTGTAGCAGGCCGACCAGCACCCGGCCGAGCAGATCGGTGATCTCCTTGCGCCGCACCGAGCACAGCGCGCCCAACAGGGTTACGCGGACCGCTCGTGGATGCGCCCTGAGCTCCTCGGAACCCGCGCTGGCCACCCGCGCGCACCACGCCTCCACGAGTTCCGCCGGAACGTCGTCGAAGAGATCGGACGGCAGGCGCAAGGCTTGCACCGCGGTCTGCTTGCCGATCTCCTTGAGGAGCGCGCCCAGCCAGACGTGGTCTGCGTTGCTCTCCTCCAACTTGACCAGCAGGTCAGTCGGCAACCCCAACGCCTGCAGCGACATGAGACTGTCGATCTCCAGGAGCAATTTCTTCAGGTTCATCGAACCCACCTCGGATCGCAGTTCGGCGAGCGACCATTCCGGGCGCTCTTGCGAACCCGCGAGCAGGGTTTCCAGCTGGTCCGCCGAATCGCCCATTCGCTCCGCGATGCTGTGGCAGAGCAGCATTTCGAAGTCTTGCAGCGCACGACTCGCCACCCGCCGGGCCAGGTCCGGCCCCGGCGGCTCGACCTCCTTCGCGCGGCAATGCGCGATCAGCGCGGTGGCCAACTTGTCCCGGCCCAGCCCCGCCTGGCCCGTCTCGTCGGTCAGCCACGCCAACCACTGCCGCTCATCGCCCAGGTCCACCGGGCACCTGAGCGCATCGACTATCTGCCCCTGGAGGAGCTCAACCGTGTCCTTCGTGAACTCCGAGGCGGCCAAATCCACCTTCACAGTTCCCCCGCTCCATGCCAGCAGCACGGAATTGTCCCCAATGAGCGGAACCGTAGTACTCAGGCGTGAAACACGAATGAGCGAATACGCATGCGAAGCTCCCGGTGGCGCAGAGCGACCAAAACCTGACATCCGCTCGCGTTATTCCCGACGCAGCGTTCGGGGCCGTGCTCACGTCCCGGCCGGCCGCAGCGGGATGGCGACCTCCATGCCGATCGCATCGCCGGTCTCCTCCAGCCGCCCGATCTGGCGCATCGACACGATTTTCAGGTCAACCCCACGCCGCTCCGTTTCGGCCAGCAGCACGAGAACGGCCGGGTGCACCGCCGAGTCGATGACCGGGACACCTTCGTCGTGCCGCCAGCCCACCACGAGCTCCAACCCTGCCCGGCCTTCCCCGCGCTCGACAGTCCACCCGGGAATCGCCCAGCCCTCCGGCACGGCCCAGGAAACCGGCGAGCAGCACAGCACCTCGACCTCGTCCTCAGTGGGCCAGGCCCGCATCGACGACCAAAACGGCCCGATCGGCGCGTTGTCCTCCGCCGCCCACGCCTGCCACAACGGGGCGAACACCGCGTTCGCGTGGTCAGTCGCGCCCTCGTCATCATCGTCGGCCACCGGCAAGCACCACACCCACCCAGTGCTGCGCGGCGTCCTGCCGCTGCCGCTCCGCGGCCAGCCGCGCTCGTGCTCTTCGAGCACCGCGGCCGCTTCCCGGCGGCCGAGCAACGCCCGCTCGCCCTCGGCCAGCCCGATGTCGGCCACTCGCAACGACTTCAGCCGGACCGCCAGCTCCAGCTGGCTCGCCGGATAGCGTCGGTAGTTCGACCGCGGGTCCACCGCGGCCGGCTTCAGCAGTCCGTGGCTTATCGTAGATCCGCAGCGCCTTCGCGCTCAGGCCGCAATCAGACCGGTCAGCGGCGCGAAATCGCCAATGCCAAGCACGAGTCCAGGCTGGATCTTGCCCGTTCGGGGCAGAATCCAATCCGCTAAACGGCGGGAGCTCCCACGACGGGCTCGTCGTAGCGGGCGATCTCGATCAGGTTGCCGTCCGGGTCGCGCAGGTACAGCGAGGTGATCGAGCCCTCCGCGCCGATCCGGCTGACCGGGCCCTCCTCGATGCGCACCTCGTTGGCGCGCAGGTGGTCCTGGACCTCGGAGAGCGCGTTGGCCGTGACGAAGCACAGGTTGGCCGAACCGGGCACCGGGTGCGTCGCGGTCGGCTCAACCAGTTCGCTGGCCGCGTGCAGCTTGATCGTCTGACGACCGAAGCTCACCGCCCGACGCTCGCCGGGGAACGCCACCGGCGTCATGCCGAGAATCTGCTCGTAGAACTCCACTGCCCGATCGACATCGGCGACGGTGAGGACCAGGTGGTCTACTCTGTCGATGCTGATCATGCTCCTCCTCGGGGTTGGCGCGGAATTGGATTCGGGGGTGTCCGCGCGCCCTACCGTTGTCGCGCCCGGACGCACGCATCCGGGCCCGGCGACGCGTACGGCAGGCTATAGGCACCGATCCAACGCGCCTTCGGGCGGGGTCACCCGACGGTGATGCCCACCATTGAAAGGGTGGCACCGTTGCGACTCCGGTGAGTGACCACTTCGTGACGGCCCCGCAACGAGATCTCAACGGTTCCCGCGCAATCGCGGCGGACCTCAGTGCGCGGCGGTGTCCCAGGAGCGGCCGACGCCAACGGAGACCTCCAGCGGGACGTCCAACTGGTAGGCCGAACCCATCTGCTCGCGCACCAGCTTCTCCACCTCGGCCCGTTCGTCGGCGGCGACCTCGATGATCAGTTCGTCGTGCACCTGCAGCAGCATCCGCGACCGCATGTCGTTTTCCCGCAACGCCCGGTGCACGCCCAGCATCGCGACCTTGATGATGTCGGCCGCGCTGCCCTGGATCGGCGCGTTGAGCGCCATCCGCTCCGCCATCTCCCGCCGCTGCCGATTGTCGCTGGTCAGGTCCGGCAGGTAGCGACGGCGTCCCAGGATCGTCGAGGTATAGCCGTCCTTGCGCGCCTGGTCCACGACCTCCCGCAGGTAGTCGCGGACGCGGCCGAAGCGGGCGAAGTAGGCGTCCATCTGCGCCTTCGCGTCCTCGGCGGAGATCCGCAGCTGCTGCGCCAACCCGTAGGCCGACAGGCCGTAGGCCAGCCCGTAGGACATCGCCTTGACCCGGCGACGCAGCTCCTGGTCGACCTCGCCGATCGGCACCCCGAAGGCCCGGGAGGCGACGTAGTTGTGCAGGTCCTCGCCGGTGCGGAAGGCCTCGATGAGCCCCTCGTCGCCGGAGAGGTGCGCCATGATGCGCATCTCGATCTGGCTGTAGTCGGCGGTCATCAGCTCGGCGAAACCGTCGCCGACGACGAAGACCTCCCGGATCCGGCGGCCCTCCTCGGTGCGGATCGGGATGTTCTGCAGGTTCGGATCCGTCGAGGACAACCGGCCAGTCGCCGCGATGGTCTGGTTCAGCGTGGTGTGGATCCGCCCGTCGTCCGAAATGGACTTAACCAGACCGTCCACAGTGGTCTTAAGTCGGGTGGCGTCGCGGTGCTCCAGCAGGTGCTGCAGGAACGGGTGCTCGGTCTTCTCGTACAGCGTCTGCAGTGCCTCGGCGTCGGTGGTGTAACCGGTCTTGGTGCGTTTGGTCTTCGGCATGTCCAGCTCGTCGAACAGCACCACCTGCAGCTGCTTCGGCGAGCCGAGGTTGATCTCCTTGCCGATCACGCCGTAGGCGTCCTGCGCGGCCTGCTTGACCCGGGCCGCGAAGCGCGCACCCAGCTCGGCCAGCTGCTCCGAGTCGACAGCGATGCCCGCACCCTCCAGCTCGCTGAGCACCACCAGCAGCGGCAGTTCCAGATCGGTGAGCAGCCCGCGGCTGTCGATGCGGTCCAGTTCCAAGTCCAACGCGTCGGCCAGCTCGGCCACCGCACGCGCCTTCACCAGCTCGGTCGAAGCGGCCTTCTCCTCGGTTTCCGCCTCGTCCTCCAACAGCGACAGCTGCCCGTCGTCGTCGCCTTGCTCCGCGCGCAGCTCGCGCTGCAGGTAGCGGACCACGAGGTCTGGCAGCTCGAAGGACCGCTGCCCGGGCCGCACCAGGTAGGCCGCCAGTGCGGTGTCGCTGGTCAGGCCCGCCACCGTCCAGCCTCGGTCGCGGATGGCGTGCAACGGCCCCTTGACGTCGTGCGCCGCCTTCGTCGCCGCAGGGTCAGCCAGCCAAGCCGCCAGCGCCTGCTCGTCCTCCGGGGTCAGTGCCGTGACGTCGACGAACGCCCCGTTGCCGTCGGCGGTGGCCAGCGCGATACCGGTCAGGTCGCCCTGCCCCCGGGCCCACCGCCCGGTGAAGGCCAGCCCCACACGGTTGCCGTTGCGGGCGTGCTTGTCCAGCCACCCCGCCAGCTGGCCGGGCTGAACGACGCCGCCGGAGATCTCGAATCCCTCCTCGACCTCCGGCTCGGCGCTGGACAGCGTCGCGAACAGCCGGTCGCGCAGCACCCGGAACTCCAGGTCGTCGAACAGCCGGTGCACCGCGTCGCGGTCCCAGGCCCGCACCGCCAGCTCGGCCGGCGTCGAATCCAACGGGATGTCGCGAACCAGCTCGGTCAGCTGCCGGTTGAGCAGCACCGACGACAGGTGCTCGCGCAGGGATTCACCGGCCTTGCCCTTGACCTCGTCGACCCGGTCCACCAGATCGGCCAGTGAACCGAACTGCTGGATCCACTTGGTGACGGTCTTCTCCCCCACCCCCGGGATCTTCGGCAGGTTGTCTGACGGGTCGCCGCGCAGCGCGGCGAAGTCCGGGTACTGCTGCGGTGTCAGGCCGTACTTGTCCTCGACGGCCTGCGGCGTGAAGCGGGTGAGCTCCGAAACACCCTTCGTCGGGTACAGCACCGTGACCTCGTCGGTGACCAGCTGCAGCGCGTCCCGGTCACCGGTGCAGATCGAGACCTTGAAGTCCGCCGCCGTGGCCTGCGTGGTCAGCGTCGCGATGACGTCGTCGGCCTCGTAGTTCTCCTTGCTCAGCACCGGGATGTTCAGCGCACCGAGGACGTCCTGGATCAGGCTGACCTGGCCGCGGAACTCGTCCGGCGTGGCGCTGCGGTTGGCCTTGTACTCGGTGAAGGCCTCGCTGCGGAAGGTCTTGCGGGAGACGTCAAAAGCGACCGCGAGGTGCGTGGGCTGCTCGTCGCGGAGCAAGTTGATCAGCATCGAGGTGAAGCCGTAGACCGCGTTGGTGTGCTGACCCGTGCCGGTCTGGAAGTTCTCCTTCGGCAGGGCGTAGAAGGCGCGATAGGCCATCGAGTGGCCGTCGATGAGCAGCAGGCGTCGGTCCTCGGAATGCATCACGGCGGCGAGTCTAGGCTGGAGCTCCGACAGCTTGTACCCGAGGCGACAGGAGGGCGCCAGCGTGACTTCCCTAAACGGCGGTGAGGCGATGACCAGCGACAACGATCGGTTGAGCTCGGCGATGAACGACGCCGGTGAGCAGCTCACCGAGCGGATGGGCATCGAAATCGTCGAATGGGACCCCGATCGGGTGGTCGCCACGATGCCGGTCGCGGGCAACCGCCAGCCCTACGGTCTGCTGCACGGCGGCGCGAACGCGGTGCTGGCCGAGACCGTCGGCTCCATCGCCGCCTCCCTGCATGCGGGCGCGCAGCGGATCGCGGTCGGGCTGGAGCTGACCTGCACCCACCACCGCGCGGCCACCGAGGGCGTGGTCACCGGCGTCGCGACGCCCGTACACCGGGGCCGCTCGACGGCCTCCTTCGACATCGCTATAACGGACGAGAAGGGTCGGCGCACCTGCTCGGCGCGGCTGACCTGCGTCCTGCGCGACCAGCCCCCGGGGCAGTGACTCCGTCACCCGCGCAAGCTGCCCAGCAACAGCCTTAACGCGGGCCCCGCCAGGCCCGGCACCGGCGAAGTGGTGATCTCGACGCCCGCCAGCGGACTGATCGCGACGGGCTGGGACGGCGGCAGGTCGCCTGCGCGGTAGAACGCCGTCCACAAGGCGGCCGGGCCGGTCGCGATGTCGGCGAGCGTGCCCTGCAGGTGCGTGAACGGCGGCCCGACCGGCAGTTCGACTCCCGCGTCGCGCACCACCGTGGTGATCAGGTCGTGGAACGGCGGGTTGCCATCGCAGGGTGCGAGGCGCAGCGGCAACTCGGCGAGCTGCTCCGGGCGATGGACGTGCTCGTCGGCCAACGGGTGCCGCGCGCGCAAACCGGATCCGTCCAGAACGGGAAGAGTCCAGCCCGGCTGCCAACGACGTTGCCCGCACGAGGGCGGCATCCAATTCCGCTGCTGGCCGACAGCAGCGCGACCGGAGGCTTCACCGGCACCACCCTGATCAGCATTCCGGCGACCGAGGACTCCGCTGCGGAAATCTTCATTCACATCACGCCCGGCGTCCAGCGGTTCGAGTTCTTCCGCCTGCTGCAGCGAATCACTCACGGGGAGGAAGCGGAGTCGGGAGTCGGCGCTGCAGGCGACCCAGGACCGGTACGACGAGCATTCACCACCAGCCCGGTGTGCGACGCCGCCGGTCATCATTGAGCTTCCCGGCGTCGGCGACTTCCCAAGACCGACGCCGGGCGGCCGAACTAGGAGAGGTTCTCCAGCACCGCCTGCGCGACGGCCTTCATCGTGGTGCGGCGGTCCATCGCGGTCCGCTGCAGCCAGCGGAACGACTCAGGCTCGGAGAGGTTGTGCTTGCTCATCAGCAGGCCCTTGGCCCGCTCGATGGTCTTGCGCGCCTCCAGACGCTCGGTCAGGTCGGCGACCTCCGCCTCCAGCGCCTGCACCTCGGTGAACCGGGACACCGCCAGTTCGATGGCCGGCACCAGGTCGCGCTTGGCGAACGGCTTCACGAGATAGGCCATCGCGCCCGCGTCCCGCGCCCGCTCGACGAGGTCGCGCTGGCTGAAAGCCGTCAGGATCACCACCGGCGCGATCCGCTCGCCGGCGATGTTGGAGGCGGCCTCGATGCCGTCCATCTTCGGCATCTTGACGTCCAGGATCACCAGGTCCGGGCGCAGCTCCTCGGCGAGCCGGACGGCCTCCTGCCCGTCCCCGGCCTCACCGACGACCTGATAACCCTCCTCCCGGAGCATCTCCACCAGGTCAAGCCTGATCAACGCCTCGTCCTCGGCCACGAGTACGCGACGTTCGACGGGCTTGGCCTCGCGTGTGTCCTCGGCAGCCGGCGTCGTCACCGGGATCCTCCAAAATTCGGGTCCGCCGATGCGGTTTGCATCGGAAACCGCAGCTTACCGGCTACAACTTCACACCGAGGTAAACACGAGACGTGACCATTGCGACATCGGATCGATCAAGCCTTCGCCACCCGCCGCCGCACGAACAGCACGTAGATCAGCACAATCCCGGCGAGGCTGACCAAACTCAGCGTGAGCTGCGAACGAACCTCCTCGATGGCGCCCATGGTGATCACCACCGCGACGATCACGACCAACGTGGCCCAGGTCAAGTAGGGGAAAAGCCACATCTTCAACTTCAGCCGCTGCGGCGCCTCCTGCTCCAGCCGGCGGCGCATCCGGAGCTGCGAGAGCGCGATCATCCCGTAGATGAAAAGCGCGACCGCCCCGGCGGAATTGATGACGAAGTAAAAGATCATGTCCGGCGAGACGTAACTCGCCGCAACAGCAGCGTAACCGACCAGTGTGGACAGCAGGATCGCCTTCCACGGGACGCCGCGGCGGTTGATGTCGCGCACCCAGCTCGGCGCGAAACCACGCCGCTGCAAGGCGAAGAGCATCCGGGAGGCGGTGTAGAGCCCGGAGTTGAGCACCGAGATCACGGCGGAGAACACGACCACGTTCACCACGACCTCCGCGGCGGGCAACCCGAACCGGGTGAAGGCCGCGGCATACGGGCTGCCATCGGTGGGGATCTCCTGCCACGGCGTGATCATGACCAGCAGGGTCACCGAACCGACGTAGAACAGCAGCACCCGCCACACGACCGCTTTGGTCGCCTTGGCCACCGCACGCTCCGGCTCGTTCGACTCCGCGGACACGATGGTCACGATCTCTGTGCCGAAATAGGAGAAGACCACGATGACCACGCCGTGCAGCACGGCGAAGCCGCCGTTGGCGACGAACCCGTCGAGCGCGATGTTGCCGACCGAGAACTCGGCGCCCGGCCAGAGCCCGAGCACGAAAACCGTCCCGCACACCAGGAAGATCACGATTGTGATGACCTTGATGGACGCCAGCCAGAACTCGGTCTCGCCGAACGACCGCACCGAAACGAGGTTCGTGGTGGTGAGCAACAGCATCAGCACCAGCGAGATGACCCACTGCGGCACGACGGGCACCAGCGGGTTGAGCAACTCGGCGCCGACGACAGCCTCAAAAGCGACCACGCCGACCCAGTAGTACCAGTACAACCAGCCGATGGTGAACCCCGCCCAGTTGCCCAACGAGGTCCGCGCGTACTCCATGAACGACCCGAGCGTCGGTGCCGCGGTCGCCATCTCGCCGAGCATCCGCATCACGAGCACGACGATCAACCCGCCGATGGCGTACGACAGCACGGCCGCGGGCCCGACGGTGGAGATAACCGCCCCGCTACCGATGAACAGGCTGGCGCCGATAATGCCGCCGAGCGCGATCATCTGGAGGTGGCGGTTCTTCAGGCTCCGCCGCAGCCCGACGTCGTTGGCACCGCCGTCAGCGGACTCGACCTTGGTTTCGTCGACCATCACGACTCCCCGTGTTCGATCAAACACCCAGAGTGGAGACTGTGAACCTAACTCGCGAAGATCACCGCTACCAAGGTCCCGAACCGGGGCAAACCACGCGACGACGCGACGCACGCCCCTGACGGAAGCGGTTGATCACGAGTCGCGTATGCTTACCGAGCAAGCCCCCGTAGCCCAATCGGCAGAGGCAGCGGACTCAAAATCCGTCCAGTGTGCGTTCGAGTCGCACCGGGGGCACCAGCCTTGACCAGGCGTTACTGGTGAACATGTGGATCTTGATTTGATCCTCTGGGTTCGGCCTTGGGTGCGAGTACACTCAAGGCCTAGTGCCCGGGCTGGGGGCGGTCAACGCGGCCGAATCGAAGAACGCGGGAAGACGCTCCGGGTCATCGTCTACGCAGGCACAGACCCTGTGACCGGCAAGCGGGCCTATCTCCGCGAGACCATCAACGGCATCGACAAGGCAGCGCAGAAGCTCGCAGAGAAGGCGCTGAACAAGCTGCTGGCCCAGGTCGACGGCCAGCGCTCCGCCCCGTCATCGGTGAGCCTGTCGTACGCGCTCGCCGAGTGGATGCGCACGAGCGAGATCGAAGACAGCACCCGCCACACCTACGAGGGCTACATCAACCGCTCCATCGTGCCCGCGCTCGGCGAGACCGCTGTCAATAAGATCTCGGCTCGCATGCTGGAGAGCTTCTATACCGAGCTGCGCCGCTGCCGAGCCCGCTGCGACGGTAAGCCGTTCGTCGAGCGCCACAAGAAGAGCGGCGAACACGACTGCAAAGCCGAGAAGTGCCGAGCGCACGAGTGCAAGCCGATGGCAGCGTCGACGGTCCGCCAAATTCACGCGATCATCAGCGGCACGTTCGACACCGCCGAACGCTGGGACTGGATCAGCTCGAATCCGGCCCGAGTCGCCCGCAAGCCAAGACAGAAGCGCCCCGAGCCCGATCCGCCTACCCCGGCCGAGGCTGCGCGCCTGTCCGAAGAAGCGTTCCGCATGGACGAAGACTGGGGCACCCTCGTTTGGCTCGCCATGACCACCGGCATGCGCCGAGGCGAACTGGTCGGACTCCGATTCTCCCGAATCGACCTCGACGAAGAACTGATCGACCTCCGCCGAAACTGGGTAGGGTGCTGAAGTTGTGTTCGGAGAATTCGTAGGCGGAAGCTCGGACCGGGCTCTTATGTATACCAGCGTTGAGACAAGCAATACAGCACCACCGCGCGATACAGTCCCACCACCGGAGGCCACACTTGTTCCTCACGACACTGGACAATTTGCCAGACGCGGACAACGAGCTCCTCGAT